>CAYYVO010000215.1:0-699 GCA_964475175.1 uncultured Dehalococcoidaceae bacterium
AAGGTGATATAAATACAGACCTTTCGCAGCGGGATTTCACCATTGATGCTTTGGCTGTCAGGCTTGGTGATAAAGTCGATATTGCTTTCGACGCTGCAAGTCTCATAGACCCCTATAACGGTAGGGAGGACGTGTCCCGCAGACTGGTGAGAGCCGTTAACGACGATATTTTCACAGGGGATGCCGCCCGTCTGCTGCGGGCGGTGCGTATTGCGGCTGAGCTGGATTTTAATATCGAAAGCTCTACGGAAGCGTTAATCCGTGAGCACAGCCGACTCATCACACAGGTTGCCGGGGAGCGGACCAGGGAAGAGTTACTGAGGTTGCTGGCCATACCCGGTGCTGGATTGCGCTTGGCGTACCTGGATGAACTCGGGCTGCTTACAGCCCTGATACCGGAGCTCGTTCCGGCCAGGGGAGTCGACCAGCCGAAAGTGCATATATGGGATGTCTTCGACCACTCGATTCAGACGGTGGCGGCTGTAGAATTCGCACTTCGAGAATGCCCCTGGGACTACGCCGGCGAGGAAGTCCTGGCCATGATACCGTGGTCGGCGCAGTTAAGTGAACATTTCGACCGCCAGATAAGCAGCGGCAGCACAGGCCGGTCACTGCTTAAGCTGACGGCCTTGCTCCATGACGTTGCCAAACCACAAACCAAGACCGTGGATGAAGACGGTCGGGCGCGCTTTCTGGGGC
>CAYYVO010000215.1:709-4179 GCA_964475175.1 uncultured Dehalococcoidaceae bacterium
GATAAAGCTGGGAGAGCTTTTGGTTACATATCACCTGAGACCGATGCAGATGAGCAATGAAGGTCTGCCGACCGACCGTGCTATTTACCGATATTTCAGGGATACGGAGGAGGCGGGAATCGACCTGCTTTTCCTGTGCCTGGCCGACCACCTGGCTACCAGAGGACGTTCGCTGGATATGGAGCAGTGGCGGGAGCATACCCGGATGACCGAGTATGTGCTGACCAGACACCTGGAAGAAGAGAGCGTGACCTCACCGCCGAAATTACTCGACGGGAACGATATAATGGAGTCTTTCAACCTGGAGCCGGGCCCGAGGGTCGGCGAGCTTCTTGAAAGTCTGCGGGAAACACAGGCCGCCGGAGAGGTAACCACCCGGGAACAGGCGCTGGACTACATCGGGCGTTTGCTTGAGGGCGATACATAAATCATCGGATTGAATTTAAACAGGGAGAGAAATGTCCAGAAACAATGCAATAGTCCTGGTAATAATACTCATCATCTTCGGATTTTCCCTGTGGACTATATTGCCGATAGACGGGGAAAGGCTCGGCAGGCAGGGCCTGAACTTGGGCCTCGACCTTATTGGTGGTGTGCATCTGGTTTACCAGGCAGATTTTACCGATAATGCCACCGGTGAAGATAAGGACGCCGATATGGAGCGGGCGCTGATTACCATCCAGCAGCGTATCGATAAGTACGGTGTTACCGAGCCGATTATTCAACGCGTGGGGGACGACCGCATTCTGGTGCAGCTGCCGGGATTCACGGATATCGACGCCGCCAAGAGCCTGGTTGAGCAGACCGGTTTCCTGGAGTTCCGCGAGGTTGAGTTAAATGCCGAAGGGCAACCCGTTTTTCTGAGCGATTATCTGAATAAATCTCCACTGGAGTTCATCGATAAAAATGAAAGTGAAGACCGGGTATTCGTTGAAAGAGTATTTGATGAGTTAGGAAATATGGAAAACAAGACAGTCGGCTTTCTCGTACAGGACCAGGATGGTATAAGGTTTACAGACCCGTCTGGAGTTCCCACGGAGAACGAGTCATTAAGAGAATACAGCGGTGCCCTTTCCTGGATTGTTGCCAGGGGCAACGACGGCACTCCCCTCACCGGGGATTTGCTTTCGGACGCCCAGGCTAGAGTAGACCAATCGGGCGTTATTCCTATGTACGTCGTCGGTATCGAGTGGAACAGCCGGGGCGGCGAAATATTCGACCAGGTTGCCGCGCGTCTTTATGCCCAACCAGAGAATTCACCTCAACGGGCTTTAGGTATCTTTCTGGACAATTCGCTGCTTTCTAATCCGCAAGTTCAACGACCCAGCTATGGAGGCGCAGCCCGGATTGAAGGTAATTTCACTCCTGATGAGGTTCAGGAGCTTGCCAACCTGCTGAAATCAGGCGCGCTGCCCATGCCGTTAAAGCAGCCTCCCCTCTACCAGGAGAAAGTGTCGGCCACGCTGGGAGCTAACTTTATAGATATGAGCTGGCTGGCCGGACTGGTCGGTCTCGCGCTGGTAATGCTGTTTATGATTGCGTATTATCGTTTACCCGGCGTATTAGCCAGCCTGTCTCTGGTATTTTACGGAGTGCTGATGCTGGCCCTGTTCAAGCTGATACCCGTTACTCTCAGCCTGGCGAGTTTAGGTGGCTTCATCGTATCCATCGGTATGGCCGTTGATGCTAACGTCCTCATCTTCGAAAGGATGAAGGAGGAGTTGAGAGGGGGGCGGACGATGGGGGCGGCCGTGGAGACGGGCTTTAAACGCGCCTGGTCGGCCATCTGGGACAGCAATGTCACCACAATTATCGTATGTATTATCCTGTTCTGGCTGGGCAGCAGCATCGTGGCCAGTGCTCCGGTCATGGGCTTTGCCCTGACACTGGGTATCGGCGTGGTGGTAAGCATGTTTACCGCTATTATCGTTACCCGGACACTGCTCCGGCTGCTGGTACACACTGACCTGGCCCACAGGGCAGGACTATTCACCGTTATCGGGGGTAAGAAATAATGTTTGATATCATCGGCAGAAGATTCTGGTTCTTTCTTATCTCCGGGGTGATAATACTCATCGGGATTATATCACTGGCTGTCTTCGGGTTGCCCTCGGGCATCGAGTTCAGCAGCGGCTCCATACTGACCGTAAGCTTCGAGCAGCCGGTAGAACATGACGAGTTTCAGGAGGAAATACAAAATCTGGGCTATAACGATGCCATTATCCAGCAGATCAGTGATAACGAATATCTGATAAGGACATACGAACTTACCGATGCGGAGAAAACTCAAATAGAATCCACGCTGGCAGCGCGGTTCGGGGCAGTAACGGAAGCGCAGTTTTCATCGGTATCACCAATGGTTGCCAGCGAAACGGCCAATAACGCCGGCATTGCCGTGGCGATTGCCGCCGTCGGTATATTGCTATACGTTACCTGGGCATTCCGCCGTATGCCCAAGCCATTCCATTACGGTACCTGCGCGATAGTGGCACTGGTACATGATGCCCTGATAGCCCTGGGTATTTTCTCAATATTCGGCGCCATCCTGGACTGGCAGATAAATCTGATGTTCATCACCGGTATCCTGGCCGTGATAGGCTATAGCGTCAATAATACCGTTGTTATCTTCGATAGAATCCGCGAGAATTTGACCAGGGGTCTCAGCGACGACTTCGAGACGGTGGTCAACCACAGCCTGGTGGAAACGCTGAGCCGTTCCGTAAACACCAGTATCACCACCTTGGTCGTCGTTCTGGCGCTTCTGCTCTTCGTGGGTGCTAATATTCAGAACTTTGTCGTCGTCCTTATTATCGGTATCCTTGCGGGTACCTTCAGTTCCGTATGTGTTGCACGTCGCTTCTGGTGGTCTGGGACAGGGGAGAGTGGCGTCGGTTTCTGCCGTGGCGGAATACCGCCCCGGCTAAAACGTAAAGGCAGGGAATAGCCATGTTTTCCGGTAAAAGTGGCGCTGCCCGGCTATCCATAATAGTCGTCATCGGTCTGATAGTCGTCAAGGTTATTATCGGTGTTATCACCGGAAGCCTGAGCGTGCTGGCGCAGGCGGTAGACAGTTTTCTCGACCTTTTTGCTGTTACCGTTACCCTCCTGGCCATACGCATCTCCGCCAAGCCGGCCGATGCGGAACACCCCTTCGGGCATGGTAAGGTGGAGAACATCGCCGCTATCATCCAGGCGATATTGATATTCGTTGCCGGCGGCTCTATTATCTACTCGGTGGTACGCCGCATCCAGAACGATGTAGCCCTGGAATTGACCGAGGCGGGTATGGCTGTCATGGCGGTATCTATACTGGCCAGTATCTTTCTTTCACGTCACCTGCTGAAGGTGGCCAGGAAAGAAGATTCAATGGCCCTGGAGGCCAATGCACACAACATTGCCGCCGATGTCTATTCCGCTGCCGCGGTACTCGCCGTGCTGCTCGTAGTGCGTATAACCGGCCTCACCATCAT
>CAYYVO010000216.1:0-4178 GCA_964475175.1 uncultured Dehalococcoidaceae bacterium
CTGCCGTACTATCTCTACCCTTTCCACCAGCGGTGAATACATGGGAAAGGTGCGTTCCACGCCGATTCCGTAGGCGACATGCCTTACCGTAAAGCTGGCGCCGTTGCCGCCGCCTTTTATCTTAAGGATAACGCCCTGAAAGACCTGGATGCGCTCCTTGCCGGCTTCTACAATCCTGGCATGGACCCTCACGGTATCACCGGGGGCAATGTCAGGAATTTTAGGATTTCTTTTGGCTTTAGCCAGTGATGCAATATCCATGTTAAGACTCCCTATCCTTATGAACCTGCGACCGCGTCGTCAGGTGTTTTACCATCTTTTTCTCTTCAAGACCCAGCTCCGCCTTATCCAGCAGCTCCGGGCGGCGCTCCAGGGTGCGCTGGATAATCTGCTCACGGCGCCATTTGGAAATTTCGCCGTGATTACCCGAAAGCAGGACATCGGGCACAGTCCACCCGCGGTACTCAGCCGGACGGGTATACTGCGGATATTCCAGCAGTCCGCCGGCATGAGTCTCGTCCTGCAGCGATTCCTCGGAACCGAGTACCCCCGGCACGAGCCGGAGAATAGCATCTATGACCACCATGGCGGGAATCTCACCGCCGGTCATCACGTAATCGCCAATGCTTATCTCGTCAGTAGCCAGGTGCTCCCGCACCCTCTCGTCAATGCCCTCGTAATGCCCGCAGATGAAGACCATATGCGGACATTCTGAAAGCTCCCGGGCAACATCCTGAGAAAACGGCCTGCCCTGCGGCGTCAGCAGCACGACTTTCGGTTCGGCTTCTAGATTTGTCTTTATCGTTTCCACCGCCTCGAACACCGGTTCAGGTTTCATTACCATCCCGGCGCCGCCGCCGTAAGGGTAATCATCGACGGTATGGTGTTTATCATGGGTATAGTCCCGGATATTGTGCAGGTTGAGACTTACCAGTCCATTATCTATAGCCCGCTTGAAAATGCCGAAGCTGAAAGGCGCCTCGAACATCTGCGGGAATAATGTCAAAATATCGATTCTCATTACCGCTGTCTAACCCGGCATACTTATCGTATGCTCCGTTATCTCGCCTTTGATAATTTCCACGGCGTGTGGAATTGCCGGTAATACTACCTCAAGGCATTCCTTCACTGCTTTAGGGCTGCCCGGCATATTAATAATCAGGCATTTCCCCCGTAGTCCGGATACTGCCCGGCTTAAAACCGCCATCGGTGTTTTTTCCAGAGACTTCACCCGCATCGCCTCAACGAATCCGGGCGCATTTTTATCGATTACTGAAAGCGTTGCCTCGGGAGTTACGTCACGGGCTGCCAGGCCGGTGCCGCCGGTGGTGAAAACGACGTCCACCTCACCGCTGTCGGCCCACTCCCTGAGCTTACCGGCGATAACATCTATTTCGTCGGGTACAATCTCGTACCGGACAACGCTGCTGCCTATCTCGGACACGCATTGCCGGATAAGGTCACCGCTTTTATCTTGGCGCTGTCCCCGGGAACCTTTATCGCTGATGGTTAATATACCTGTATTTATCATAACCGCTTCTTATGAAACAAGATATATTTTACCATAATATAGCCTCACGGCGAAAGTACCCGAATACCAAACTCTACATGTAAAATTCCGTTTTCGGGCCTGACTCGCCTGAATATTCCCCGCAATCTACCACTGTTATTACCCCCTATGACCAACTAACGCAGGCTCAAAATGGCGAATAGTGTCACAATTTGCCATAAAAATCGCCAAAAAGTCTTTAAAAGGCTTGACAAACGTGGTTTCTTGTGTTATATAATGGTGGAATATGGTAAGTTGTGGTAGGTTGTGGTAAATTTTTAGGAGTGTATGTTTTACGGAGAGTTCGATTATAAGATTGATGACAAGGGCAGGATACCCGTTCCTCCCAAGTTCCGTAATTACCTGAAAGACGGTGTGGTGCTTACAGGAGGGGCCGAGAAATGCATCACCGTCTACACGGTCCCTGAATGGCAAAAGCTTTCCGGTACGCTTACCAACAGTCCGCTATCGCGCAGCAAGATGAGAAAGCTGAGTCGCGCCCTGTTTGCCACGGCATTTAGTACGAAAGTAGATGGCCAGGGACGTGTTGCCATTCCCGCACCGCTTCGTGACCATGCCGAGATTGTCGACGAAGTGGTAATCGCCGGGGATTATACCTACTTCGAGATCTGGAACAAAGTGCTTTGGGAGGAAGAGAAGGCAATAAGTCAGGAGCAGGCCTGGCAAATTATTGAAAGCTTAGAGAACAACTGATGATCAAACGCTGGTCGGCAACCAGTCATACTCCCGTCCTGCTATCGGAATCTCTCAGGGCATTGGCAGTCCAGCCGGGTGGCCGGTATATAGACTGCACTATCGGCGGCGGCGGACATGCCGCCGCCATATTAGACCACAGCTCACCCGGAGGCCAATTACTGGGAATCGATGCTGATCCCAACGCTATTAAAGCAGCCAAAGAGCGCCTCGAGCATTATAAAAAATCAACCCTTCTGGTCAATGATAACTTCGTAAATTTACAGTCCATCTGTATTAAATACGACTTTTTCCCCGTACACGGTATACTTTTCGATTTAGGACTTTCCTCGATGCAGCTCAACGGGAACGGCCGCGGCTTCAGCTTTCAGCAGGATGCCCCGCTGGATATGCGGTTCAACCCCGCCCATAAAGTCACTGCCGCCGATATCGTGAACAAGACGTCGGAGGCCAGGCTGGCCCATCTTTTAAGGACCTACGGAGAGGAAAGCCACAGCAATCGTATCGCCAGGCTTATAATAAAGGAACGCCCCATAGAGACTACACGCCAGCTTGCCGGTCTTATAGAAAAGGCAGTCGGGCGGCGAGGCAAGATACACCCGGCTACTAAGACTTTCCAGGCTCTCCGCATAGCTGTCAATCATGAGCTTGAACACCTGGAAACAGCATTAAGACAGGCAGTTGACCTGCTCGGTTATGAGGGCAGGCTGGTTGTAATCACCTACCATTCGCTTGAAGACCGCATCGTCAAGCAGTTCATGCAAAAAGAAGCCAGAAGCTGCATTTGTCCCCCCGGCACCCCTACATGCATATGCGGTCACACACCCAGTCTGAAATTGATAAATAAAAAGGTTATCAAGCCAACACTTAAGGAGATCGACCTCAATCCACGCAGCAGGAGTGCAAAATTACGCGCAGCCGAACGTATCGCTGCTCAGGGAGGCTGCTATGCCACCACCGAAGATCAGGCCTTTGTAACGATTTCCAGGTCCGGAGGTTGGCGAAGGCCGGCTTTATTACAAAAAATCAGGATGGCATTTTTAGCCGCTTAAAAACTGAGAAAGAGTTATTAAAGGAGGCCCAAAATGTAGTGTTAATCAATAGCCAGGGAATATTAAAAGTCAGTTACTAAGGAGGGCAGATGAGTAAACGGAATGTTGTAGCTTCTATTGATGTTGGCACCACCAAGATATGCACGATAATTGCCGATGTTAGCGACGGCGGCGGCCCACGGGTTGTGGGCGTCGGTATTTCCCCTTCCAAGGGACTTCATAAAGGTCTTGTGGTCAACATCAACGAAGCCAGAGAATCAATTCGCGATTCGGTAAAAAAAGCGGAACAGGCCTGCAATTTCAAGCTGGAATCAGCTTATGTGGGCGTCACCGGCCGGCACGTCTCCTCGATGAACAACCGGGGCGTCGTTGCCATCACGCGCAACGACCGTGTCGTTCGCTCTGACGACCTGAAGCGTGTACTTAGCTCAGCCCAGAGCGTAAAAACCGCCAGCGACAGAAGATTGCTGCACGTTATACCGCGCAGCTATGCAGTAGACGGACAGCCCGGAGTGAAAAATCCCATCGGTATGCACGGATTCCGTCTTGATGTGGAAACACATATTATTACAGCCGCCGTAACCTCAATTCAAAATCTCGTAAAATGCATCCGCAGTATCGGTATTGAAATCGAAGACCTGGTTCTGGAGCCGCTGGCCAGCAGCGAGGCCATCCTCACCGAGGATGAAAAGCAGGTCGGCGTGATACTGGCTGATATCGGCGGTGGTACCACGGATGTCGCCGTCTTTAGAGAAGGCAGCATCTGGCATACCTCCATCCTGCCGGTAGCCGGTTACCAGCTCACCCGCGATGTGGCCATCGGTCTTGGCCTGCCGTTTGATATCGCTGAGGAGATGAAAAAG
>CAYYVO010000217.1:0-2071 GCA_964475175.1 uncultured Dehalococcoidaceae bacterium
ATCCCCAAGACATTCAAAACGACTGATGAGGTAGGAACACTTTTGACGTGGCTGGAAGCGTTAAAGGAACGATTTTTCGCCGTGGTACTGGATGATAAAGATGCGTTTAAATACGCAATCGATGAGGAGGCGTTTTACCGGTTCATCAACAGTCAAATGAAGGAAGCAAAAGTTGAATACACCGCCGCCTGCAAGAAGCTGGTCAGCGATGTCATTAACAAATTCATAGATGATGATGACCTGCTGCCCCTGGTAAGGTCAGCCATAACCATGCGTGAAGATGCCACGGCCTACTCCGCCAGCGAAAACATGGAAGAAAAACGGGTGTTCGTTACTATTGTCGTTGATGCCCAGAATAAACCCATCGGGTACGTCACAACCGGGGACATCAGGCGACTGATATCCACGCAAGGTTAATAATAAGAAACAAAAAGGAATTTTAATACCTACAAATCCAGCAGGTATTCCTTCAGCCAGCTTAGGGCCGCCTCGGCGGCGCTTCGTTTGTTCTCTTCCCGGTCACCATGGAATATATGCTTTCGAGTTTCAACGCCGTCCTTATGGGCCAGCCCCAGGTAAAAAAGCCCCACCGGCTTCTCCTCGGTGTCTCCGCCCGGCCCGGCTATGCCGGTATCCGCCAGGCAGATATCCACCCCCAGCAGCTTTCTCCCGCCCAGAGCCATTTCCTCGGCTACCTGGGGACTTACCGAGCCGTAACTGTCCAGCGTTTCGGCTTTTACGCCGATAAGCTTTTTTTTAATCTCGTTGCTGTAGGAATTGACCGACCCTTTGTAATAGTCGGAGCTGCCGGGGACATTGGTTATCAGATGGGATATCAACCCGCCGGTTGCCGATTCCACTACACCTAGCGTCAGGCCTTTCTGTCTTAAGATCTCACCTATTTCTTTTTCCAGAGCAGCCATAGCTACACGTACCTTTCCATCAGGTTGAACAGCACCTCGTCGAGGGAACCTTCCCCGTCTCCTGATATTCTCTCCAGGGTTTTGCCGACCTCTCCGTGACGGTATGTATCATTAAGGTCATCGAGCCGTTCGTATACCCCGAGCCGCCGTCCCAGTTTGTAATTGTCCCTCTCCTTCGGCGGCAGCGCCTGAAAACGGTCGATTACAGCCAGTATTTTCTCTTTGTCTTCCGGTAATTTGCCTTCTATTTCGGGCAACAGGTTCATCATGTGGTCGCTGACGATGTTGGAATGACAGCTAAGGTTTTCGATGAACAGCTTTATCTCCGCAACGATTTCTTCGTCGGTAGCGCGAACGAAATCGCCGCTCTCTAAATCTTTATGTAAAGGCATCCGCGGCTGTACGGTAAGGGTACGCAACCTGATAAAATCGGGGTCGATTTCGTTTAGCACCCTGGCTGTTTCCAGGGCGTGGTCGCGCCACCACTTTTTACCTCCCGCCCCCGGCATAACGTACTCCGACAACGAGATACCGGAGGCCACCACGTTTTTCCCCCCGGCAATATGGTCGGTGGCGGTGACGCCTTTATCCATTAACTCCAGCACCGGGTCGTAGCCGGATTCCAGTCCCATGTGAAGCCGGGAAAGTCCGGCTTCCCGCAGCTCTATAAATTCCGCCAGGGTTTTCTGCGCCGCTGTCTTGGACCTTGCGTAGCTGGTAATACGGTCGATGCCGGGGAATGTCTTTTTAAGGTATTTAATTACCTCAACGAGGTTGGGCGTCTTCATAATCAGCGTGTTGGCATCCTGGAGGAAGGCGTGTTTACCTCCGGCATAGGTCCAGAGGGCAACGTTACGGTAGGCATCATTGGGGGCATTGCTGCAAATAGATGCAGCCACTTCCCGTAAATCACGATCAGACTCCCGGGAGATATCCACAATCTTGTCGTAGATACTTTTGGCCGCGCGGATATCCTGCTTTATCTCTTCAACCGTACGGAGCTGAAACTTATCGTTTTTATAGATGGGACAAAACTTGCAGCGGTTCCACGGGCAGTTTCGGGTAACACGGATAAGAAGAGAATAGGCCTCGCTCGGCGGGCGGATAGGCCCAAGTTCGTATGATTCCACGGGTGAACCCATTACAGC
>CAYYVO010000217.1:2081-4175 GCA_964475175.1 uncultured Dehalococcoidaceae bacterium
TCAAAGCACCCGTCATAGCCATGCGAAGACATTGCTCCTGATAAAATCGAAGTTAGCGGCTACCTTCCCGGCGCCGGAAACGATGCCCATGTGGCCTGGCAGCAGGTATTCTACGTCCAGCTTTGCAAGCGACTCAATGGACTTCTTCAGGTCATCACCATTGCCCCCGGGGAGGTCTACCCGGCCGGTATTCATCTCGAACAGCACGTCCCCGCAGATGAGCACTTTTTCCTGCCGGAGATGGAAACAAACGCAGTCCGGCGAATGCCCCGGTGCTTCAATCATCTCTATCTCCAGGCCTTCGATATTCAAGCTTTTATCATCAAGGATATAATCCTCGGTAAATCCCACCGGCTCCATCCCGAATACGCGGGCGCCGTCGACGACTACCAGCTGATAGTTTTTCTTCTGTAACGGGTGCAGGGCGGTTTTTGCCCCGGATAGCTCTTTAAAAGCATCGTTGGCGCCGCAGTGGTCCATGTGCAAATGCGTATTGACAATAATCCCGATATCTTTGGGGTCGATGCCGTCCTGGCGCATAGCATCAACGCGAGCCGCCAGGAAATCCGGGTTACCGGGATCGACTATAATACCAGGATTTCCGGTAATAATATAGGTATTACAATCCAGCATTCCCTGTTCCTGATATCCGTATAGATTATTTATCAATTTCATGCTATATTATCTCCAAAAGAACATATTGATGTGTCCGATGTAATTATATACTATTAAAGCTATACGATAAACCAAAGGAGGTAATCTGATGGGAATAGCAGCCGCATTTATCGGAGGTATCGGTGGGCTATGTGGAATATTCGGCGTTGTCACTGCCCTGGATGTTGTTGAACTGGGCCTGGGCGAGCAATACACGGTGATGTTCTGGTTTGCGCTGGCGGCGGTTCTCCTCCTGGCCTCTATAGCCCTGTCAATGGGACGCGGTCCGGGCGGCGGCGGCGGTGAAGGCTACGACTAGTCGGACAGACTAACAACAAGAGTTTGAATTGTCCTTGAACGTTCCAAAGAACCAGTTGTATCTGAAAGTTACTCCCAATGCCAGACGGAGTGAGATAACCGGTTTTGCCGATGATGTGCTGCACTTGAAAATCGCGGCACCGCCGGTCCAGGGTAAGGCAAACAGAGAATTGATAATGTTCCTCAGCGGGTTGCTGGGAGTAAGCAAATCATCCGTCACCATTGTGAAAGGTCAGACCAGCCGCAACAAGGTTATCGCTGTAGACGGTTTGACTCATGATGATATGGTGAGTCGTTTATCCACCAAATAAATAAGAGAGGGGGCCGAAGCCCCCTCTTTTACTGTTCTCAAGGTTTACTTTTAGCTCTTCTTCCTCTTGCGCCACCAGGTGAAGTATAGGATTATACCGATAACTATCCACAGAGGGCTGAAATATCCGATCCAGATTATCAGGTCCAAAAGAAAACGTCCGAAGGCCGATAGGCCGTTCCAGGCACTGCTGGCGGTATTCCCGGCTTTCCAGCCGGCAATTACGTTAATATAGTCGTCTCTCTGGTAAGAGGCAGTATTGCCGCGGTCATCGGTAACAGTGAGCGAAACCGTATATTTCCCGTCATTATCATAAGCATGCAGCGGATAGTCTTCAGTGCTGGTTTTTTCATCACCGAAGTCCCATTCATAGCTGTACGGCGTGAATCCTCCGGCAATTATCGGTTCAAACCGGATTTCCTGCCCTTGTTTAGCATTGCGGGTAGAGGCGGTGAACTCCACGGTGAGCTTGGACTGCTCCAGGCTTATCTGAATATATGACATGGCCGAGCTCTGCTCTAGGTACTGCATGCGGCCTTTGGTCTGTTCTGTCTGACCCCTCGTCTTCACCAGCTCGCGCTGGACTTCGAGGATATCGATTACATTATCCGTTTCCTCTTCCATCAGCTTGAGCAACTGAGTCTCGGCGGCTTCGAGATTACGAAGCTGGGCATCCAGGTCTACGTATTCCTGGGTTACGTCCGTCCCCGAAGTGCTCTCCGACCTTACCTCATCCGCCAGCTCTCGCAACGCCCTGATAGCGTCATCGAAACTTTCGACCGTTACCCTGATGGCGATATTCCCCACCATCC
>CAYYVO010000218.1:0-4158 GCA_964475175.1 uncultured Dehalococcoidaceae bacterium
GAACTGGCGCGGAAGATGGATGTACCCGTCGAGACCTTTAAGGCCACGGTGGAGAGGTACAATGAGATGGCGCGCCAGGGGAAAGACCTAGACTTCGGCAAGCACCCCGACCGTTTAACGACGGTCAAGGAGCCGCTTTTCTACGCCACTCAGGTAACGGCCGTCTTCCTGGTGATCCTGGGCGGCCTGAAGATCAATCACCGGCTCCAAGTACTCGATACGGACGGGAAGGTTATTCCAGGACTTTACGCGGCTGGCAATGTTTCCGGTTCCTTCTTCGGAAGCCAGTATCCAACAACAGCACCAGGGCTCAGCCACAGCCGGGCCTGGACCTTCGGCCGCCTGGCAGGGATGAACGCCGCCGCCGAAAAAAGGAACTCCTAGGAAGCGTCACTTTTTAGTAAATTGTCGGGTAACAATCGTCCAGAATGTTGGCCCACGGATACTTGGTGTACCACCTTGACGGATGCTAATCATAAATGATGGTAGGCAGTAGAACCTAGACCCGTATAATTCTTCTTTTCAAACGCATGGCGTTCAACGGACTTCGCTTGTTACTATTCCTCCAGTTGAATGTGCAGGAGTACAAGTGGCAAAATAGTTGAAAAAGTCTCCTGATATTTTGACATGAGATGGGGGCAGGTGTAAGGTTATTATCTAACTCAGGATGAAAGGAAATAAAATGGAAAACTATGAGGTCATTTATCCCGATCCCTTACCCGCCGGAGTTATCCTCGAAAAGAACGTCATGGTGCCGATGCGGGACGGCGTGGCGATTGCCCTGGATATTTACAAACCGGCTGCAGGCGATGGCCCCTGGCCGGTCATCCTAGCGTACTCTCCGTTCCAGAAAGAACGTTCCTTTGAAAGCGCCAAGCCAGCCTTCTATTGTCCCAAAGGTTACGCGTGCGTCCAGGCTGCCGAGAGAGGCATCGGCCTTTCACAGGGACAGTTCTCGTTTCACGGTTTTAAGGCAGCCGAGGACGGCTACGATATAGTCGAGTGGCTAGCCAGTCAGCCCTGGTGTAATGGCAACGTGGGCATGATGGGGGCCTCCGGCTATGGTGTCATGCAATGGATGACGGCCCCTCTGAATCCTCCCCACCTGAAAGCACTGGTAGTTCTGGCCACAACCGATAACTACCGCGGCCTCTGCTATCCCGGCGGGGTGCTACGCAAGCCCTTTGTCCTGACTCTAACTTCGGGCATAATGCAGGGAGCTGCCTGGCCTGACCAGGTTCCTGGTAAGGAACCCCCGTTAAACATCCTTTCTGAAATATTTGCCAATAGTGAAGACGGGCCTTTCTGGTGGGATCACGGTGGCGGCTGGACACGGATAGACAAAATAAAAGCGCCCGTGTTGAATATCGTCAATGTACCCAACCGGCTCCACGCCATCTATCATCTAAGGTCATATGCCGATATCAGGTCGCCCAAAAAGTTGGTTACCGTGCCCTGGACAAATGAGAACTACCAGCCCTGGATATTCGAGACCACCGCGTTTAACCATTACATACTCCGGTGGCTGGACTACTGGCTCAAAGGAATCGATAACGGTATCATGGACGAGCCGGAGATAGCCATCTTTGACAACGGTACCGGTACCTGGCGATACGAGAACGAATACCCGCTGGCACGTACCCAGTGGCAAGAATATTACCTGCATGGTAATACCTCGCCGGAAGGCACCCATGGGCTAATCAGCCAGACGGAGCCGGAAAAGGGGAACAAACCGGAGGCTTATCATAATATCAGCCTGGATACTGAGATGTTAGCTGCCTACGGGATAACCGAAGAGTCGAAGAGCCAGAACGGGCCGCCGTGGTATGCTGTTTACATGACATTACCCCTCGAAGAGGACCTCAGGGTCTGGGGGCCAGTTAGCTTTATCTTATACGCCTCGACAACGGAAGAAGTCACTACAGACTGGTCATTCTTCGTTAAGATGGGGGAGATGGTACCGGAGGGTGTGCCTTTAAACCCCGTTACTGGTCGTCCCGAAGTCAAGCCCGAGGTTACCGACGCCTGGACTCCGCCCCAGGTCCATATATGGAGCTGGGGCAGCCTGAAAGCCAAGTTCAGAGAGGTTGATAAGAAGATGTCCCGGCTGGGAATGCCCTGGCACCCCTATCGGCAACCGGAGGAACTGAAGCCGAATAACGTTTACCAGTTTCAGATAGAAATGCAGCCCGTTTTCAAGACGTTTAAAAAGGGGTGCCGAATATGGCTGAAAACCACCAGCGATGATGCGCTCTACTCCACCTGGGACAGTTCCTCGCGGTACATACAGCGGCCTTTATCACCGGAGAAAAACGAGGTATTCCTTTACCAGGATGCCGAGCACCCCTCTCATCTGTTACTGCCGGTCATTCCCGATGCTCCCGAGATACTTCCGGTACAACCACCCCTGCTCCATGCTGTGCCGGGAGCCCCCCGGTTTACCATGTGAACAAATAATTTGAAGTCTTCGCCAAAACTAGAATATGTAAACCTGTGAATCGTCAAGGAAAAAGGTACACATTTAAGGCAATTGTGCTTGTTATGCGTGATTGGCAAAATAAGAAGGCTGGACTTACCGATAATGGGAACATCCAACATCATTCTGTCAGCTAATTCGTATTTGGTCTAGCCCTTACCTATTCGGAACATCTTAGTCCCGCAAACGGGGCACACACCCTGAGTCGCCGGCTTGCCATTCTTCATGTTGATAGCCTTGGCGTCCTTCATGTCCCGCTTGGTCCGGCACTTAACACAGTATGCTTGCATCTGGGACCTCCTTTTTGAGTGAAGGATAGTGTATCACTCATGGAAATGTCAATGCGGACCGGGAACCGACGCTATTCAGTCCGTGGATATTTTGTTTGTCCGAGTTAAAGCATTGTATATATCATATAGCTAACTCGGACACGGAAGACCCGCAACAGCGAACACGACAGAGTAGCGGGACTTCTCGGAATAGGTCATCTTGTCCACAGGAAACCGGAGACTTTAAGCGGCGGCGAAAAACAGAAGGTAGCCCTGACCAGGGCTATCGTGACTAATCCCGGGGTACTGCTGCTGGATGAGCCGCTGGGCGCCCTCGACCCCGAATCGCGTGAAAACGTCCAGCAGGAGCTCCTGAAGCTTCATGACGAACTGGGTATAACAGTGCTGCACGTTACCCATGACTTCGAAGAGGCCATCGCCATGGGAAATCGTGTGGCCGTTATCGGCGAGGGACAATTGAAGCAGGTGGGCACTCCCGATGATATATTCCGTCGTCCCAGTTCGGAGTTCGTCGCCCGTTTCGTTATGGCGAGGAACATCTTCTCCGGCGCGGCTGCCGGAAGTGCTGACGGGACTACGATTTTCAGGGTCGATGGCGTCGAGTTTATCAGCGCCGCGGCACTCGAAGGCGAATGCTACGCCGCCATTCGCCCCGAGGATATCCAAATTTCCCGGGAAGCGCCCCCGGACGGCGCGTCGAACTGCCTGCAGGCTGTTGTCAGCAGAATCGTCAATAAAGGCGCTTTCATTAATGTGACGGCAAGCGTAACGCCGGATATTACCTGCACGGTTACGCGGCACCAGTATGAGGAATTGAGGCTGGAAATGGGCCAGCGGGTATACCTGACCTTCCCGGCCTCTGCGTTACATCTTTTCCGGGACTGAAGACTAGTCGATTCCAATCATGACATTAGATGCCTTGACGATGGCATAAACGTCCTTACCGGGTTTCAGTCCCAGTCTCTCCGCGGACGACTTGGTAATTATCGAGACCATCTCGATGCCGCCCTGACCTGCCCCGCAAATAAGGTTGGATTATAGCAAGTCTCCCATTGGAAACCAGTCTTTAGTATTAAGTCATCCCATTTATACATCTTAACTCCGACGATAGCCGAATACTCATTTGGCATCTCAAGCTGTATTGTCCCTGATTATAGCGGATTGACAAGTAGATTTTATCGTCTTACCATTGATTATCCGCAATAATTTACACAGGAGAATAAAAGCACATGGCAAAACAAAAATACGGAATTATTAAAAGCGGAGACCCAAAAACTAAATACGGGAAATATATTGTGTATAATACAAAGGCTAATCCGAAACATCCTACTGATGACCCTAACATATTTTCAATGTACCTGGATGAAAGATCTGTCAAAGGGGGCTTCTATT
>CAYYVO010000219.1:0-4129 GCA_964475175.1 uncultured Dehalococcoidaceae bacterium
ATAAAAAACGGCTGGACAGTCACGGCGTCCTGACGATAGATATTATGTCGTCGCCGGGGGCGGGTAAGACCAGCCTCATCCTGAGCACGATAAAACACATGAAAGAAAAAGCACGGATTGCGGTCATCGAGGGCGATGTAGCCTCCAGCGTCGATGCCGATAAAATCAACGAGATGGGCATACCCGTCGTTCAAATCAATACCGCCGGCGGCTGCCACCTCGACGCCAACATGGTGGAGAGCGCCCTTAAAGACCTGCCCCTGGAAGAGACCGATTTGCTGTTTATCGAGAACGTCGGCAATCTCATTTGCCCCAACGCCTTTGCCCTGGGGGAAGACCAGCGTATGATGATTTCCAGTATGCCGGAGGGTGACGACAAGCCCCAGAAATACCCCGCCATGTTCGCGGATACCGATATTGTGCTGCTCAATAAAATCGATCTCTACCCCCACCTGGATTTTAATTCCGACAATTTTATGAAATCAGTCACCGGGCTCAACCCCGATGTCACTATCTTCCCGGTATCCTGCAAGACCGGAGAGGGAATGGACGCCTGGTTCTCCTGGCTGGAATCAGCGGTAAAAGACAAGAAAAGTAAGTAATCATCATGGCAAAAACACCGACTCCCATCCTGGCGCATATCAGCGTTAAGGGGGTGGTGCAGGGCGTTGGCTTCAGACCTTTTATCTATCAGCTGGCTGCCCGACACAGCCTTAACGGCTGGGTACGCAACACCTCGGAGGATGTGCAGACAGAAGTAGAAGGTTCTGCCGGAGACATCGAGCAGTTCCTGATAGATTTACGGCACGATGCACCGCCGCTATCGCACATTGATAATATTACCGTTACGCTTGGGGCGCCCGCCGGATATGAGGAATTTGAGATTAAAGGTAGCCTTGTCGAAGAAGGCAAATACCAGCTTGTTTCACCGGATATCGCCACCTGCCCGGAATGCCTGAGGGAAATTTTCGATCCCAAAGACCGTCGCTATCGCTATCCTTTTACCAACTGTACCAACTGTGGCCCGCGTTTCACGATAATCAAGGATATTCCATATGACCGCCCCAAAACCACTATGGAGAGCTTCCGGATGTGCCCGGACTGCCAGAGTGAATATGATAATCCCCTCGACCGCCGCTTTCATGCCCAGCCCAACGCCTGCCTGGTCTGCGGCCCGCAGCTGGAGCTTACCGATGCTATGGGTAATCCGGAGGCCTGTGACGATATAATCGTAAGCGCCGGTCAGCTTTTGAAACAGGGGAGAATAATCGCGGTTAAGGGGCTGGGGGGCTATCTGCTGGCTTGCGATGCCACCAGCGATAGGGCAGTCGGCCGGCTGCGACGGCGGAAGTCGAGACTCGCCAAACCCCTGGCTGTTATGCTAGCTTCGATGGATGACATCAAGAAGCACTGCGAAGTTAGTGACGAGGAAGAAAAGTTGCTAATGTCCCCCGGCAGTCCTATCGTACTGATGCAGTGGAAGCCGGAATCCACTATATCAAAAGCTGTAGCGCCCGGTCTGAGATACCTGGGGGTGATGCTCCCTTATACCCCCCTCCACCACATCCTCCTCCGCGAAACGGCACTGCCGCTCGTAATGACCAGCGGCAACCTCAGCGAGGAGCCTATCGCCAGTGATAACGATGAGGCATTGAGAAGGCTTGGTAACATCGCCGACTACTTTCTAATGCACAACCGGGACGTCTACGCCCGCTATGACGACAGCGTTATGGCAGTCGATAACGATATACCCCGCTTTATACGGCGCGCCCGCGGCTATGCCCCTTATCCCATCCACCTTGGATATCACAGCCGGCAGATACTCGGTTGCGGGGCTGAGGAAAAGAATACTTTTTGCCTGACTCAGGACAAATTTGCCTTTGTCAGCCAGCACATCGGTGACATGGAAAACCTTGAGACGCTGGAGCACTTTAAAAACACCATCGAGCTCTACAAGAAACTTTTCAGGATAGAGCCGGAAATAATCGCCCATGATATGCACCCGGAATACCTGCCGACCAAGTACGCTAAAGAGCTGGCGGAGGCCGACGGCACGATAGAGCTGGTTCCGATACAGCACCACCACGCCCATATCGCCAGCTGCATGGCGGAAAACGGGCTGGAAGGGCCGGTTATCGGGGTAGCCCTGGATGGGACGGGCTACGGCACCGATGGCAATATCTGGGGCGGTGAGTTTATGGTGGCGGATTACGAAAAGTTCAACCGTCTGGCTTATATAGAAAACCTGCCGATGCCCGGCGGCGCCCTGGCTATTAAAAGATCCTACCGCACCGCCATCGGGTATATGCTCGCACTCGGTATCGAGCTGAATAATAACCTTCCGTTCTTGAATAATATTGACCCGGAGGAAATAGAAATTATCAGGAACCAGGTTGAGAACAAAATAAATACACCCTTGACCTCCAGCATGGGGCGCCTTTTCGATGCCGTGGCCGCCCTTATCGGTTTAAGAAGCGTTATCGATTACGAAGCCCAGGCGGCTATAGAGCTTGAAATGCTGGCCAACAAGGCCCCCGGCGAGACGGCCCGCTATCCGTTTTCGCTGGGCAAACATGAAGAAGTCAATATCATTAAGGTTCACGATTTACTCGCGGCAATCATTAACGATTTACATAATCATACCCCCCGCGCCAGAATCGCCACCCGTTTTCATAACACGGTTGCACAGATAATACTGGAAATGTGCCAGAAAATGTCGCCAAGGAATAATATTCACCGCGTGGTGCTGAGCGGCGGAGTTTTCCAGAATCGCATGCTTTTAGGTAAGGCCATAGAGCTGCTCGAGGATGCCGGACTGGAGGTATATACCCACCGGCAGGTGCCCTGCAATGACGGCGGTATCTCGCTGGGCCAGGTGGCTATTGCTAATTTTATCACAGCCGATAATAACTTTTTATAAGGAGGGGACAAACCGCACAGAGTTTGCAGTGTGAAGATACTCGTAGAGGACGATTCACGTATGAACTCAACCTTCGACAGGCTCAGGGTGAGCGTAATACACAAAGCCGCTCAGGATGAGCCTCCAGAAAACCGCTCATGGTGAGCTTGTCGAACCATAGCGGCAATAAATTAGAATGAACTTTTGGGTATACATCCTTGAGTGTGCTGACGGTAGTTATTATACAGGGCATACGGATAATTTAGAAAAACGTTTGGATGAACATGAACAAAACTTGTTTCCATGCTATACGTCCAGACGTCTCCCTGTAAAGTTGGTTTTTTGTAGTGAATTCACAACCAGGGAGGATGCATTCGCTAGGGAGAGACAGATAAAAGGCTGGTCGCGTCGCAAGAAACAGGCATTAATTCAGGGAGAGTGGGAGAAGCTTGTTGTGTTATCTAAAGGGAGAACGCCTCACCCTTCGACAGGCTCAGGGTGAGCGTAAGTTTAGGGCGGATGTAAACTTTGGGTGAATGTTTCAAAAGGAGTAAATAAATGACTAAAAAAGAGTTAGGACCCCAGCCGTTTCTTTTTCCCAACCCCACCGTCCTCGTGGGTGTTTTAGTTAGTGGCAAACCTAATTTTGCTCCTTACGCCTGGTGCGGTATTACCGGCGGCGATCCCCCGACAATCTCTGTCGGGGTTCGCCACGAGCGTTATACATTGAAGGGTATCCTCGAAAACAGGGCCTTCTCCGTGAATATCCCCTCCGTCGACCTTATCAAAGAGGCCGACTACTGCGGTACGGTTTCCGGCGCTAAAGTAGACAAAGTAAAAGAATGCGGATTCGAGGTCTATTACGGCGGCTTGGAAACCGCCCCGCTCATCGAGCAGTGCCCCGTCAACCTTGAGTGCGAAGTGCTGCATATGCTTAACCTGGGTCTTCACATGCTGGTGGTGGGCAAGATAGTTGAGAGTCACATTTCTGAAGATTGCCTTACCGGAGACCAACCGGATATCATGAAAATAAAGCCAATTATCTACAGCCGGGGGCCGACCGCCCGTTATAACGCCGTCGGCGAGGTGCTCGGTCAGGCATTCGTTATCGGTAAAGAGCTAAAAAAGGCGTAAATCAGGAGACAATATTATGAGTAAAAAGAAACTTGGCACTCAGCCGATGCTCTGGCCCCACCCCACCGTTCTGATAGGTTATCTCGTCGCTGGTCA
>CAYYVO010000220.1:0-4103 GCA_964475175.1 uncultured Dehalococcoidaceae bacterium
CCCCAGGGAGGTGGGGCAGTTACGTAATAACGCCTCAACGATTGAGTTGATTCCGCCGGTGATATTTTTAAATAAGTGTTTCATATTTCTTTCATGTCGCGGAGAGTTAAAAGTTATTTGCTTGCCTGTTCCGTCCACTCGATATATTGTTTCAGACCTTCTTCCAGAGTGACTTGCGGCTCCCAGCCGAGTTCCTTTTTAGCCTTATTGATGTCAGCGGTGCTGTGTACTACGTCGCCGGGCCTCGGCTCTTGATAGACCGGCTTGATGTTTCTATTCATTACGGTTGCAGTCAGCTCTGCCAGCTTGTTAATGGTAATAGAGTTACCGGTACCGATGTTGAAAATACCGCTGATATTACTTTCGGCTGCTTTAACGTTTGCCGCCACTACATCTGCTACGAAGATGAGGTCTCTGGTCTGTTCGCCATCACCGAAAATGATGGGAGGCTTTCCTTTGAAAAATCTCGATACGAAGGCGGGCACAACGGTAGCATAAATCGATTCAGCACTTTGCCTCGGTCCGAATACGTTGAAATACCTGAGGCTGACTACGGACATATTATAAACCCGTCCGAATACCGAGCAATAGTATTCGCCACCGAGTTTTGTCGCCGCATAAGGCGACTGCGGGTCGGGTGGCAAATCTTCTGTCTTGGGCGATACTGGAGAATCGCCATAGACCGACGAAGAGGAAGAATAGACTACATGTCTTACGCCGTTATCTCTGGCTGATATTAATACATTTAGAGTTCCGGTAAGATTTACTTGATGCGGGGCCAGAGGATTCTCCAGGCTCTGAGGTACACTGGCCAACGCTGCCAGGTGAAACACGGTATCGATATTTTGAAAGAGTTCCTGGAGTAGGGGTAAATCAACCACGCTTCCTTGTACGAAACTAACTCTTTCTCCCAGCAGCGACTCTATGTTCTCCTTTTTCCCGGTGGACAGGTCATCGAGGATAACGACGTGGGCACCCCCTTTTGCCAGTTCCTGGCACAAGTTAGAGCCGATAAAACCGGCGCCGCCGGTGACGACAATTTTTTTATCTAGCGGGTTCACTTTTTCTCCTGAGGTATTAGAATTATTTGCTCCGTACAGAAGCGTGCGGTTCAGGATTTTTCCCCAGGACGCTGGTACCGCTTGGCGATACATCAAAATGAGTTATCTCGAGCCCGACGTCGCCGAACCATTTCTTTACCTCTTCCGGCTTGTGTCTGTGCGCGTCCTCAGGGTGGTACCAGTCGAAATTGACCATGAGATTGGCATGAAAATCGAAGTCGGGATTCCAGAAGCATTTCATTACATTCCAGTAAATAAAACGCTGCAGGTCATATTTCCCCGCCTTGATTTCCAGTATGGGTATATCCTCCGGGACGTTGATTTCAACGTTCATCTCGGCAAGTGACTGGCCTAACCTGGTGATGGCTTCGGATACCTTGTAGCATTCCTCAGCCGAAAGACCAGTTGTATAGCTCCTGATGTAATCATCGGAGAACTCTCTGATGGGCCCTTTTATCTTATATACATATATGGCGATATCCCCCCCCGGCGACAGGAAGTCCACCAGGTATTTGAAACTCTTCTCGGTGTTCGGTGTGTGGTGTATTACCTGGTCGCAGGCGATAAAATCGAAGAATCCCTTTTTAAAGGGAAGCCTGGTCAGGTCAGCCTGAATCAGGTGGAGGTTGGGTATATGGTGGAGTTGAGAAAACGCAGTCTCTATACCGCTGCTTATATCTATGCCAAATACCTGCCCCCCGGTGTTCTCGGCATACCGCCTGGCATCGCGACCCAGACCCGTCCCTGCGTCAAGGATGAACCGTTTCTTCGCCAGGAACTCTGCCAGTTTTTCGCTGCTGCCCCAACCGTACCTTTCCAGGTACCAGCTTATCTGGAAATCCCTCGTTTTTTCTTCATGTCCCCAATCGGGGATTATCTCCCATTTCTCGCTGAAGCTCTTCCGGACGTTCTTCTGGTTTTCCTCCAGCGATTCATCGACGACGAGCCGGGGTATTCCACCTTTAACAGCAAAATCATGCCCCGTAGCACAGGTAAGAGTTGCCGTTTCTATCTCTTCGTTTCCACCGTCGGTATCCATTGTGAAACTGCTCCCGCAGCGCGGGCATACGATAAATTCAAGGAGACTGTTTTTCATTACTCCTGCCCTTTCTTATCGCTGGCTCATTTCAGCCATTCCGCGGACCCGGCGATCCGATGCTCGATTCCGTGTTCTTTAAAATCTATCTCTTTCCATATTCCGGTATTGTTCATTATCAGCCGGCAGTTCTTCAAATTTGCCAGCAGCACGCTGTTGGGAATTGATTCGTATTGTCGATGGTCGGCGACAACCAGGATCGTATCGAACTCATTGAGACCGGAAGGGAAATCGAATGTTTCGACCCCGACAATACTCATTACCTCTTCGGCCGTATAGTAGGGGTCGTTAACCTTCACATCAATCCCGCTGGATTTCAGAAAGTCCACGATTTTTATAGCGGGGCTGAGCGTGTGTACTTTCAGGTCGCCCTTGTAGGCCAGACCGAGGACTCCCACCTTTTTAGCGCCGTTTTTCAGGACCGATTCGGCGACAATCCGGGGCAGTTTCTGGTCGGTGTCGATTGTTGATTTCAGGATTGACAGCGTGTCTTTATCTTCAGTGCCCATCAATACGTACTGGCTTGATAGCGGGATACAGTACCCTCCCGTCCCGAAACTCGGCTGGTAGGTTCCGATATTCCATTTGGTGCCTACCAGCCGCAAAACCTCTCGCATATCGACGCCGGGATAGGCCATGGACAACTGATTCGCCAGGGTGATTTCCACGTGCCGGTAGGCGTTTTCGATGCTTTTTACAAGCTCGGCATGCCGGTGGTCTTTAGCCGGCAATATGGTCTCGCATACGATTCCGAGCACTTCCGCCATGATTTGGGTGGTTTCCGGCGTGGTACCGCCGACGACTCTGGGGAGGGTTCTCAGGCTTTTGTCCGAACTTATAAACCAGTCACGGCGGGGGGCGACACCTACCAGAATATCTGTACCTGCCTTTAACCCGGATTCCTCAAAAATTGGCAAAATTACTCTGTCCATCCTGTTTGGTGTAAGGGTGGACTCAACGATGATGAGAGGAGGAGAACCGGTTTTGATATCTTTGAAAGTCGTGAGTCGCCTGATTACGTCTTCCAGAATATTATCGTACGGCGCTCCGTCTTTTTCGGTGGGGATGCATATCAGGTGGACAGCAATATCTTTGTTAATCAGCTCCTTCCAATCGGTTGTGGCCTTCATCATTCCGGCGTCGGCAAATGGCCTGGTGTTGAAACCGAGCCAGTATTCTATGTTGTCTATCGGGAGGTTTCCTTTGTTTATGTCACCGACTTTTCTACTGTCTACGTCGGTACCGAGACACCTCACGCCTCTGGCAGCGAAGTTGGCCATGGAGGAAAAACCAATATAGCCAATCCCCCAGATTCCTATAGATTTCGTACCATTCAACAGTTCCTGCCTGAGGTTCATCTTACCTCCCACGATTATTACTTTCCTTAGGCGTGAGGCCTATTTTTTCCGCGATAGAAATTCTTTTGATAGTATTTGCTTTTTTACAGTGCCTTGTCAATAAGTTTACGGTAAATGACTTCTGCCTTTTCATAGTTCTTATCCCAGTTACCCCTCTCCCGGGCGATGCGGATATTCTCGGCGCCGAAGCTTTTCCTTAGCTTTTCATTTCCCAGCAGTTCTATTATTTTCTCAGCGATTATCCGGTTATCTCTCCTGGGGACGATGAAGCCGTTTACCCCGTCGATTACCCACTCCAGGTTGGAAGCAACATCGGTCATCACCACCGGCAGTCCGCAGGCCATCGCTTCAATCAGGGCTATCGACGTGCCGTCGCTCAGGGAACTGGAAACATAGATATCCGCAGCCGCTAGATACTGCGGCAGTTCCGTATTCGGCACGCGGCCAGCGAAGTGTACGTAGTCGGTCAGTCCTGCTCGCTTCACGTAGTTTTTGAATTTATTCCCCAGCGGCCCGTCGCCGCACATTATTATCCTGGCATCGGGTTCGGCTTTCACAATCGCGGGGATACTTTCCAAGAAATATTCT
>CAYYVO010000221.1:0-4058 GCA_964475175.1 uncultured Dehalococcoidaceae bacterium
ATGAGCACCCCAGGGAGACCTCGATGGAACTCCTCGGCAAGCTGCCCACGGTATTCAAAGCCGACGGCGGCGTAACCGCCGGAAATGCCTCGGCCATAACCGATGCCGGTGCGGCCCTGGTTATCATGTCATCGGAAAAAGCCAGGGACCTCGGCCTGAAACCGATGGCCACCATCAAAGCTTTCGCCGCCGGCGCCGTCGACCCCGCTTATATGGGGCTGGGCGTGGTGCCTGCCACCCGGAAGGCTCTGGGAAAAGCCGGGCTTACCCTGAAAGATATCGACTATACCGAGCTTAACGAGGCCTTTGCCTCCCAGTCTATAGGCTGCATCCGCGAGTTGGATATCGACATGAGCAAGACTAACCTCTACGGCGGCGGTATCTCGCTGGGGCATCCTATCGGCTGCACCGGCGCCAGGATTCTCGTTACGCTGGCCTACGATATGGTGCGGCGCGACCTTCAGCTGGGCCTGGCGACCCTCTGTATCGGCGGCGGCCAGGGTATGGCCATGATTCTCGAGAGAACGTAAGCCATCGGATAAAACCCGATATATGTGAGGCGGCATCTTAAAAGATGCCGCCTCATTTTTTAGCTTAATGGCCGGTAATTTTTGATTATTCCATCCTTCGCGGCGACATTATCCGGTTCGTCCAGCGCAACATGCTGATTTTCCACTCCCCGTTTTCTTTAACGTACTCCATCTCGTAATAACCCCCCATCCAATCGGGCGCGTCCGCGTCGCCGGTAGGAGACGTGTCTATCTGTATTTTATGGGGCTGCGCGAAATGCGTGTAAAGCAGCCAGCTGCCCGTAGCTTTATCCCCCTTGACAGTGATAATGGGGTGCACCACGAAGTTCCCTTCCTGCGCAATGTGAGTAATGGAAATCTTCTTTCTAAAGAGATTCTCGATAGCCTCCCTGCCTCTGACTTTACCCACGCTTAAGTCCACTACGGCGTCCGCTGAAAAGCAGTCCACAAGGTCATCCCAGTCGATAATAGTAAGGTCATTAACATAGCGAACCTGCAGCTGCTTGATCGCCTCTATGTCCTCTAAATTTCTGAGTCTTTTTTCCAGTTCTTCAAGTTCCATATACAGACTTCCTTCTTTACTAACAGCTTTTTTTGCACCGTTATTATATCACACCAAGAGAACGAAGGCCCGCAACATTATTACTAATCGCACAAAGAGTAGAAAAATGAAACAACAGGCCAAACCGCCAGTTTTATTGGGCAGCCGGGTGGGAATAGACAACTATTAAGAGTTGGGATGCGGATTGCTTCGCTCCACTCGAAATGACGGTCGGGGGTTTGATAAATCCCCTATCCCCGCTTTTCGTACTCGGCACACCAAGTGGCATTGGGGCGCTCCGGATTTCGGCAGGCCCCGCGCCAGTTCCACTTGCAGCTATCGCAGAGCAGCACATTAATGCCGAACCACTTCTTTAAACCGATGGTAAATCTGTCCCACCATCCGGGCCCTGTTTTAGCATTCATCTTTAGGATTCCTGCCTGTTCTGTTCCAGTTTACCAAAGCAGGTGCTATCAGGCAACAAGTGTGCTAAAATAACCTAGACCTTTTGACTTGAGGAGTACACGGTCATGGCTATTGCTAAAGGCAGGAAAAAAGGCAAGGACAGGAAAAAGGGACTAAAAGAGGAAACCACGCCGGAAGAGCCCCAGCATATCGAGACAATAACCTGGGGCGACTTAACGTGGGTGAACATCCAGCCGCCTACCCAGCGCGAGATAGACTACCTGGCGGAGAATTACCCCTTTCATCCCCTGGACCTTGATGACTGCCTGAGCCGCAAGCAGCTCCCTAAAGTGGATGAATACCCCGAATATCTGTTTGCCATCTTCCACCTGCCGGTTTTCGATAAGACGACAAGGGTAACCAACAAGAGACAGTGGTCGGCCTTCGTCGGGGAGAAATTCCTGGTTACACTTCACACCGGCGAGCTGCGAACTCTGGTGGCGCTTTTTAAAGACTGCCAGGCCAACGAGGAATCGCGCGAAGAGTATTTCAGCCATGGCTCCGGGTACCTGCTTTATCGCATTCTCGACCGTTCAATAGACTCGTATTTCCCGGTGCTGGATAAAATCCTCAGCCTCATGGAAGATATGGAAGATAATGTCTTCGACGAGGATCTTGAAACAGCCAAAGAGTTGAGTGTCCTGCGGCGGGATATCATCGCCCAGCGACGCGTAATGTTCCCGACCCGCACGCTTTTTACCGCCCTGGAAAGACGGCTGAAGCGGTTTACCAAGACGGATTTAACCGTGTACTTCGGGGACCTCCAGGATCACATGGACAAGATATGCGAGACCCTGGACGAAGCAAAAGAGGTTATCGAGGTTTTCAAAGATACCGACTATACTCTGGCCACCTACCGCATCAACCGGGTTACGCGTCTGCTGACCATCTTTTCCACCATCGTGCTGCCTTTCCTGATTGTTTCCAGTCTTTATGGCATGAACGTCACCCTGCCCGGCGGTCTGGAAATAGGAAGTCTGCAGACCTTTATTATCCTGCTGGTTATCATGGGCATAATTGCCAGTGCTATGCTTATCTTTTTCCGTCGCCGCCGCTGGATATAAACCATGAACATCTCTTATCGACTGGTGATAATAATCGCCGTTTTTATCACCTGCTTTATTACCGCCAACGTCATTGTCGTCAAATTCGTTGACTTCGGACTGGTATCGTTGCCGGCGGCTGTCCTTATTTTTCCCCTGAGCTATATCTTCGGCGATATCCTCACCGAAGTCTACGGTTACCGGGTGGCGCGGCGGGTTATCTGGCTCGGTTTTGGCTGTAACCTGATTTTCGTCTTCTTCGCCTGGATAGGCCAGCTTCTGCCACCGGCGTCATTCTGGGATGCACAGGCGGCCTACGAACGCATCCTGGGCTATACGCCGCGGATACTCGGCGCTTCCATCTGCGGGTACCTGGTCGGGGAGTTCGCCAACTCCTTCGTGTTAGCGAGGATGAAGATACTGACCCGTGGTCGCTGGCTGTGGAGCCGGACCATCGGCTCGACAATTATTGGCGAAGGTCTGGATAGCGCCGTGTTCCTTACCCTGGCCTTTATCGGGACACCGGTGTTCATGCCGATAACGATAGTATATCACTGGCTCTCCAAGACGGTCATAGAGATTATCTGCACCCCGATAACCTACGCTATCGTCGGCTGGCTGAAGAAAAAGGAGGGTATTGATACCTACGATTACGAAACGAAATACAATCCGTTTGTTTTTAGGGATAGGGGTATTTTAAGTGAAAATTAAGATTCTGGGCGCTCATAATATAGAATCTGCGGACACCCGTGGTATCAGCTTAATTATCGATGATGTCATCGCGGTGGATGCCGGGGCGCTTACCTCCGGTCTAACTTTAGCGGAACAGCAGAATCTCAAAGCCGTCCTGCTTACCCACCAGCACTACGACCATGTCCGCGATATACCCGCACTCGGCATGAATTTCTACCTGCATGAAAATACTATCGATATTTACTCCACGCAACCGGTTTACGAAGTGTTAAAAACGCACCTGCTCGATGACGTTATTTATCCCGATTTTATGACCAAACCACCGGAAAAACCGGCGATACGTTTTCATGCCCTGGAACCCGGTCAAACAACCTCGGTGGCAGGTTATACGGTAATCCCTGTACCTGTCAATCACGCCGTTTCCACCGTGGGCTATCAAATTATTTCCACCGACGGCAAAAAGGTTTTCTATACGGCAGATACCGGGCCGGGTCTTACCGACTGCTGGCGAGAGGTATCGCCGGATGTTCTCATCATCGATCTTACCGGGCTGAATAAATACAACGATTTCGCTCTTCAATCGGGTCATCTCACGCCATCCCTGCTCCGGCCGGAACTGGAAAGCTTCAAGAGGATACACGGCTACCTTCCCCGAGTTATTACGGTGCACATGAATCCTTTAGACGAAAAGGAGATAATAGCCGAACTAGTCCCGGTAGCCAAGGCACTTGATATAGAAATTCAGCCGGGCTATGAGGGGATGGAGATAGAGATATAGAGTAAGCT
>CAYYVO010000222.1:0-4035 GCA_964475175.1 uncultured Dehalococcoidaceae bacterium
ATGGTGAAGAGTATGAATGCACCTACAGCGGACTGGTAAAGGATATGATAATGCCCCACACCTACCAGTTTTATGCCAGTGACGGTGAAGATGATGCCACCAATGATACGGAAATGCACGACGGCCCCATGGTAGAAAACACACCTCCGGCGGTAGCGGGTGTGGACATCGAGCCCGACCCCGCCTATACCACCGATAACCTGACGGCGGTACCCTTCGGTTGGGATGACCCCGATAGCGACACCGAGGGCTACATCTATGAATGGTGGGTCAACGGCTTTCCGGTAGCCTTTGGTTCCCCGGTACTCGATAGCATTAACTTCAGAGGCGGAGACCGGGTGGATGTAATCTGCACTCCCTTCGACGGAGAGGTTATAGGCATTTTTGTTATGAATTTCATAATCATCTCCAACACCCCGGCTGTCCTGTCCGGCGCTCAGGTAACTCCGCCTACGGGTGATGTCGCTACCTTTTTTACATATTCGGTTACCTATACCGATATTGATAACGACCCGCCCAACATACCTCTCATATCTATCGACGGCGAGGCCGCCCAGCCAATGGAAGATCCCAACCTTTTCGACACCATTTACACCGACGGGAAACTGTATACCTATTCAATTACCGGTCTGGAGCGGGGAGCTCATACCTACCAGTTCGACATCGGTGACGGCTTCGATGCCTCCACCGGTGATGTCGGAGTGCTTGACGGGCCTGAGGTGGATAATACTCCGCCGGTGTTATCTAGTGCCGGCGTGAACCCGGGAACGGGCACTATTACTACCGATTTCACGTACACGGTGACTTATACCGATATTGATAACGACGAGCCTAACTCACCTACCATATCTATCGACGGGGAAGCGCCGCAGCAGATGACTCCGCTGGCCGGCCAGGATAGTAACTATATTAATGGGGAAATATATGAATACACCTTCAGCGGACTGGAAAAGAATATCCCCCATACCTACCAGCTTGCCGCCAGCGACGGCCTTAGTCCTGCCACCGGCGATACGGGAGTATTTGCCGGACCCACGGTTGATAATACTCCGCCGGTAATATCTAGCGGCGGCGTAGACCCGGATGCAGGTTTTATCACTACCGAATTTACATATACCGTTACCTATACCGATGCCGATAACGACCATCCCGATTTCATTGGGGTAGCTATAGATGGCGTTCCGGCACTGGAAATGGACCCTGCCGACCTCGGAGACGTTAATTACGCCGATGGAAAACTCTATACCTACACCATCAGCGGACTGGCCAAGGATATACGCCATGAGTTCCGGTTTGAAGCTAGTGACGGCTCTAGTCCTGCCACCGGAGACGTCGGAGCATTTGCCGGGCCAACGGTTGATAATACTCCCCCCGTAGCGCCGGTCGTCGATGTAACTCCCGACCTGCCGGTAACGGGCGATGACTTGGTGTGTACCGTGACCACCGAAAGTACCGATGCCGATAGCGATAACATAACCTATACCTACGAGTGGTATAAGAATGGGCAACGGCCGCCCGCCGTAACAACGACGACCGAGGCACTTACCGACAACGTATCCTCGGCTTTAACAGCCGTAGGCGATACCTGGAAATGCGTGGTCACCCCCAACGACGGGGAGGAAAATGGGACGCCCGCCGAGGACCAGGTTGATATCCTGGCGGTTCCCGTTGTTGATATTACCTCGCCGGTAGTTCCGTACATCTCCAACCAGCCCGGCCTTACCATAGAAGGTACCGTAACAGAAGCCCTACCGTCGGTCGAAGAAGTTACCGTATCGGTCAATGGTGTAGACCTTATTCCTCCCGCTACAGTAAACGAGTCGGGTGAGTTCACCTATGACATTGTGCTGGCGGAAGGCCGGAATACGATAGAAGTGTCTGCTATCAACATTGCCGGTTCCGGCAGCGATGAAATAACAGCAACTCTGGACACGATACCTCCGGTAATCTCGATTTCGTCACCGGTCAATAATTCCATTACAAACGTTGGCGGAAAAATGGTGACCGGCACCGTCAACGACCCGACAATCACCGCTGTCACTATAATAGTTAATGACAACCCCGTTGCAACAGCGAACGTGGTTGCCGGGGCCTTTGCCCAGCAAGTTGTCCTGGAGATCGGAGAAAACACCATCGTGGTAACCGCGACCGATGCCGCCGGGAACACCGGCATATCCGGTACTGTTGTCATTACTCTCGATATAATGAGGCCGGCGGTTACTATTGACTTTCCGCCCGAAAGCGGTTTTACAACCGGGAATGCGGAAATCGCAGTAACGGGAACTGTAATCGATTTCAGTTTCAGTATTACCGAAGCCACGCTGCTGGTGAACGGGATTGAACAGGTAATATCGGTGGATCAGCCGCCGCCGCCCATTCCACCTGGTCCAGGTCAATTTAGTGAGAACGTAACGCTATCACCGGGCGTTAACACTATTGAAGTTATCGTTGAAGACGCCGGCGGCAATCAGGGTACTTCCGGAATCGTTACCATAACCCTGGATACCAGACCGCCGGTAGTCACTATTACCTACCCCATCGAGGGGGCTTTGCTGGGCAGCACCGATATTGTCGTGACCGGCACCATCGATGACCCGGCAGTAGTCCAGGCACAGCTGGTGCTCAACGGAGCCGCCCCGGTTGCAGTTGCGGTGGCCGGGGGTACCTTCAGCGCCGCCGTAACGCTCGATTCGGCCTCGCGCACCACCAATACCATCGTTGTTTATGCCGAAGACGCTTACTTCAATGTAGGTACTTCGGGCACGCTGGTAGTAGAGGTGGAAGTCGGCAACCCCATTGTAAATATAACAACGCCGTCCAATAACCTGGTAACCAGGGACACGACTATAGCTATCTCGGGTAACATCACCCATACGGTTGCCATAGCTTCCGCCAATCTTACCATCAACGGCGTCGTTACCCCGCTGACGCTGACTCGCACGTCTATTTTCCCTGTCGTCAGGTATTCCTTTGGCATAACGGGAGCTTTGAAGGAAGGCATCAATACCATCTCGATTCGCGTCAGCGATACCGCCAATCCCGCTAATATAGGTCGGTCCGGCATCAAGACCGTCATACGTGATACCAGTCCCCCGGTAATAACGTTATCCTCACCGGCAAACGGGCTGATGGTAAACACGGATACGGTGCGTTTATCCGGAAGGGTAAATGACCCCTCGGTGAACAAGGTCACCGTGACGGTAACCGGACAGGCAGATCAAACCGTTACCGTCCAGGCAGGTTCATTCAGCCGGAATATCAACCTGACACTGGGTGACAGCGTCTATGAAATAGGTGTTTGCACTGCCGATGCGGTGGGGAACGTGTGCCCGATGGTAACGAGGACCGTTACCCGTGACACCACCAGACCAATGGTCAATATCACAGCGCCGTCCGATGGATTCCGTACAAATAACCCCGAACTGACTGTCACTGCCGATGTTACTTCAGATAACGACATCATATCCGTCGAGTTGTCTCTCAACGGCGGGCCCCGCCAGCCGATGGCCGAGGTCGCATCCTACGCCGGGAATGTTACCCTCTTAGTGGGAGAAAACACCATAGAAGTTTTCGCCACCGATAACCTGACCAACGAGGGCTGTTCCGGACTTATGACGGTGAACCTGGATACCACCGCGCCGTACTTGACTATCGGGCTTAGCGACCCGACCGATTCCATCTTGATTACTGCCAGGTCCAATGAATCGCTGAGAGGCCTGCCGGTTGTTGTCATCAACGGTACTACTGTCGGCGCAGCAGCCGTATCCGTAAGCGTGAATATGACACTTGTAGATGTTAAAAAATGGACGGGGACCTACCCGCAGACAGGGGTACTGGCAGAAGGCAGCTATACGGTAACCCTGACCGGAAGGGACATGGCCGGCAATCAATCGACGGACACGGCTGCTTTCAGCAAGGAGACGGTGACGGTTAACAGCGGCACGACTTCGACAGTTACGAATAATACCACCACGCTGGAAATCGATACTACCAGTGACGTTACCGATGCCACGATATCGGTCACCCAGTGTATCG
>CAYYVO010000223.1:0-3995 GCA_964475175.1 uncultured Dehalococcoidaceae bacterium
GTAAAAGCCTATGGGATAAGCAAAGAATGATATGAGGGCGGCAGGGTGGGAAAAGATAAGATGGAAAAAGGGGAGAAACCCCCTGCTATTAACAGGGGGCCTTCCTCTACTAGTTGAAGACGCTACCAATTAATCCATATGAAGATTAAGGTCATTAGTTGGATTAATGGTATGTCTGTTAGAGTTATGGAAAAATTCTTTGTTTTTACATTTATCTTAAATTTTCCTGTCAATTGGTTTAACATTCATTTTTCGGCTACCCCGCAGCGATTAAACGCTCAATTTAGCTTATTTTTAAAAAATATTATATCTTCACTAGCACTTCGTATACCCGCAGGCCAGGCAGTGGTAGCAGCCTTCCTGGTAAACGAGCATGTTGGAACACTCGGGGCACTGGCCGGCCATGTTCTTGGCCAGTCCGTAGTCCTCCAGCTTGGGCTTGTCGTCGCTGTTGACGTGCTTTTCCAGCACGCTGGCAATGGCGTCGGCGCAGGAGAGGATAGACTTCCCTTCCGCCCAGGCCACGTTGGGACAGCGTATGCCGCGGAGCTGTTTCACCACCGAGGCGACATCCACCCCCGACCGGAGCGCCAGCGAGATGAGCCGGCAGATAGCCTCGAGCTGGGCTACGGCGCAGGCGCCGGACTTGCCCAGGGTCGAAAAGACCTCGCAGATACCGTGGTCGTCATAGGCCACCGATATATACAGAGAGCCACAGCCGGTATTAACGCGGGTAATGGTAGCCTGCGTCTCCGCCGGCCTCTTCCGCGGCGAGAGCTTTTTCGCGGTTTCCTCCGCCTTCTCCTTCTTGCCGGTGGTCAGCACCTGGGCGTCACGACTGCGGTCGCGGTAAATGGTGATGCCTTTAAGTCCTTCGTCATAAGCGAGCATGTAGGCATGGGCGACATCATCTCGCGTGGCCGACTGCGGGAAGTTGATGGTCTTGGAAACGGCATTATCGGTAGACCTCTGGAAGGCGGCCTGCATCCTTACGTGCGATTCGGGAGTGATTTCATGGGCGGTGACGAATACCTTTTTTACATCTTCAGGCACGTCTTCAATATCGCCGAGATGGGCGCCCTCGGCCAGCTTTTTCATAAGCTCGTCCGAGTAAAAGCCGCCGTTTCTGGCTGCTTCTTCGAAATATGGGTTCACCTCGACGAACGGGGTGCCGTCGAGGACGGTCTTGGTATAGCTCAAGGCGAACAGGGGCTCGATACCGCTGGAGCAACCCGCAATCATACTCAGCGTGCCGGTGGGGGCGATAGTGGTACGGGTGGCATTACGGATGCGGGGGCCGTCCGGCACATCATAGATACTCCCTTCGAAGGCCGGAAAGACGCCGCGCTCTTTACCAAGAGCTTCAGATGCCTCTAAAGCTTCTTTACCGATAAAAATCATCAGACCCTCAGCAACCTTCAACGCCTCTTCGGAATCGTACGGGACGCCCAGCATGACCAGCATATCGGCAAAGCCCATGATGCCCAATCCGATTTTCCTCGTCTTTTTGGTCATCTCCTCGATTTGCTTAAGGGGAAACTTGTTAACATCTATAACGTTGTCCAGGAATCGGACACCCATCCGCACCGTCTTGGCCAGTTTGGGGTAATCTATCTCTACTTTACTACCTTTCTTGTGCACCATCCTGGAGAGATTTATCGATGCCAGGTTGCAGGACTCGTAGGGGAGCAGGGGCTGCTCGCCGCAGGGATTGGTGCTTTCGATTCTACCCAGGTGGGGGGTGGGATTGACCTCGTTTATGCGGTCGATGAAGACGATGCCGGGGTCGCCCGTAGTCCATGCCATATCCACAATCTTGTCAAAGACTTCCTTGGCATTGAGCTTGCCGGCGACCTCTTTTGTATGCGGATTGATCATCTCGTAATCGGTACCCGCCTTGACCGCTTCCATAAATTCTGCGGTCAAAGCTACGGAAATATTAAAGTTTGTCAGGGCGGTCAGGTCTTCCTTGGCGGTAATGAATTTCATGATATCGGGGTGATTGATATCCAGGATGCCCATGTTGGCTCCCCGGCGTGTGCCGCCCTGCTTGGTGACATCTGTTACGGTATCGAACGCCCGCATAAAGGAAACCGGCCCGCTGGCGACGCCGCCGGTAGAGCCGACCATGTCGTTTTCCGGCCGCAGTTGTGAGAAGGAGAAACCGGTGCCGCCGCCGCTTTTATGAATGAGGGCGGTGTATTTAACGGCATCGAAAATAGATTCCATGGAGTCGTTAACGGGGAGGACGAAGCAGGCGGAAAGCTGCCCGAGTTCCTTGCCGGCGTTAATCAGTGTGGGGGAGTTTGGCAGGAACTCCAACTTGGCCATCATCCGGTAAAACTCATCCTCTATAGTTTTAACATCGGCTTCGGGATTATAGATAAGCTCTGCCTGAGCGATAGCCTGCGCCACCCGCCGGAACAGTTCATCCGGCTTCTCTACCACCTGCCCCTCGTTGTCTTTCTTCAAATACCGCTTTTCCAGTACACGAAGAGCCGTATCGGTAAGGTCTCCGGCGGATTCGGTTTCTTTGCCTTGTTTTGTTTCGGTCATGGTTTCCATTTTTGCTGTGACCTCCTCTTCTTGCACTGGCTTTTCTTCTTCCTGCGGCGGTTTTTCCGCATTGAGGACTTCCTGTACCATAGCCTCTATCTCGGCTTCGGTGGGCAGGCGCTGCTGGCGGCGTGACCGTTTTTCCACCAGGTCTTCCATACCCGGCAGGGTCGGCACTAATCCGGCCTGGACTTTCTCCAGACGCTCGATTACCTGTGTCGTTAACCTCTCCACCAGTTTGCGGTCTCGTATGCCCATAGCCTCGGCATTGGAAAAGACTATCCGGGCTATCTGGCTGCGGTTAACCGGGGGCGATTGGCGTCTGTTCGACTGATTGCCCGTGCCCATTATCGCTTCCTCCGCGACGGTTTTACCGTCAGGGGCAACTCTTCATCGGGCAGTAAAGGCAGCTGGCCGGCGGAGTTTATTATGGGGTGGCTGGCCAGGGTATCGACTTCTTCTTTCAGCATGGTAATGTCTTCAAACTCGCGGTAGACGCTGGCGAAACGTATGTAGGCGATATGGTCCAACTTTTTCAGTCTGGCCATAACCATATCACCGATGGTGTAGCTTGGAATCTCGGTCTTGCCCAGTCGATATAGTTCGGCATCGATATCGTCAACGATACCATCCACGGTGCCGCTGGGAAGGGGCCTTTTTTCACAGGCTTTGCGAATGCCCGTCAACAGCTTCTGCCGGTCGAATTCCTCACGCCGCTCGTCTTTTTTAATTACGAAGAGGCTGGCCGGCTGTAGACGCTCGTAGGTGGTAAAGCGGGAATCGCACCGCAGGCATTGGCGCCGGCGGCGTATGCCGTCATTGACATCTCGCGAGTCGATTACCTTTGTGTCGAAGTATCCGCAATACGGGCAATTCACAATAAAACCTACATTATATGGTGTAGAGGTTTATAAATTAACACAATATATAGTGTTTGTCAATATCCCCTCAAGTGTGAAAGGTTCATGATTTTTTAACAATTTTAACGTTTTTTCCGTTTTGTGGCACATCTTTTGCCATCTGGCTTAATATATCGTCTCACCCATCCCTTTCCCGGGGTCTTTTTCCCGACCGTCCTCGAAGCATCCACGGCTTTACCAACAGTTATTATATTTACCCCACCTTCTTCTTTACCAAAGAATCTGGTTAACGGTAAGATGTATAATTGGTGAGGAGTAAAATATGGACTATCAGGAAGCCCTGGAGTATATCTTAAGGTTTGCCGATTATGAACGGCTGCCTCGCTCGGGGATAGTGTGGGACCTGAGGCGCATCGAGCGGCTGCTGGAAAAGCTGGGAAATCCCCATTATGCCGCCCGTTCCGTCCATGTCTCCGGGACCAAAGGCAAGGGGAGCACGGCTGCCATGATTGCCTCTATCCTGAAGCAGGCGGGTTACCGGACGGGTCTTTATACCTCCCCCCACCTCCTGTCTTATAC
>CAYYVO010000224.1:0-3992 GCA_964475175.1 uncultured Dehalococcoidaceae bacterium
TGAGGTTTACAGCGATGGCATTCCTGAGCATCTGGTTGGTGCCTTCGTATATCTGGATGATTTTGGCATCCCGCATCATTTTTTCCACGGGGTAATCGCGCATATAGCCGGAGCCGCCGCATATCTGCACGGCATCGACGGTGACCTTCATGGCGGTATCCGAGGCGAATACCTTGGCCGCGGCCGATGCCTCGGTGACGTTTTTAGCGCCGCTGTCGACATATCTGGCGGCTGCATAGACTAACGCCCGCGCCGCCTCGATTTGTATAGCCATATCCGCCAGCATGTGCTGGATGACCGGCATGGTGATTATCTGCTGGTCGAACTGGACGCGCTGCTCGGCGTACTCTACCGCCGCCTCAAAAGCCCCCTGGGCAAGTCCTACCGCCTGGGAACCGATGCCCGGTCGGGAGCGGTCGAAGAGACGCATCGCCTGGATGAATCCCAGGCCCGGTTTACCGAGCAGGTTTTCCTCCGGGACGAGGCAATTTTTAAAAACGAGCTCACGGGTGGCCGAGGCGCGGATGCCCAGCTTTTTCTCCTTCTTGCCGAAGGTAAAGCCCGGGGTATCTTTCTCCACGATAATAGCGCTGGCGCCGCGCGCCCCCTTTGTCTTATCCGTAAGGTCGATAACAGTGTATATCTCGGCCTCGCCGCCGTTGGTAATAAACTGTTTTGTGCCATTGAGCAGATAGCCGCCTTCAACCTTTTCCGCGGTGGTCTTGATGTTGCCGGCGTCGCTGCCGGCGGTCGGCTCGGTAATAGCAAAGGCGCCCAGCTTCTTACCGCTGGCAATATCCGGCAGGTATTTCTGCTTCTGCTCGTCGGTGCCGTACTCCATCAGGGTCATACAGCCCAGGGCGCTGGCGGCATAGCTGACCGCCACACCGCTGCATACCCGGCTTAGCTCTTCCACCACCAGGCACAGTTCGAGGCAGCCGCCGCTCAGTCCTTCATATTCTTCAGGCACAAAAACCCGGAACATATCGGCATCGGCCAGGTCTTTCATAATCGCCCAGGGGAACTCCTCCGATTCGTCGAGCTCCGCCCGGACAGGCAGTATCCTCTCCTCGGCAACTCTGCGTGCCAGGTCTTTAATCGTTTTCTGCTGTTCATCTAAAAAGTAGTCCAAGGTGCCGCTCCTCCCTTCATGAGGTAGTCGTAAGCAGGCTCGGGTAAAACAGGAAATACTATCTCTTTATTCGGTTTTCTTGGTGAAAGATCCGCGGGTATTCGGGATTACTCTGGTTCTACGATAGATTCAGCTTAAATTATACGTAGTTGAGCGTATCTGCGTCAAGGCGAGCCTCATGGATACGCACTCTCTAGAGATTGTCCTGCCGCTACTTTAGAGCGCGGGGGCTTCTTCGGAGATAACAAAAAGCCAGTCGGTGTCCTGTAGCGTAGTATCATTTGCAGGATTGAGCAGACACTGCCCCTCCCGCTCAATGCCGATTGTAATTACATCATGGGAGGTCTTCAGCTCCTGCATGGAATCGCCAAAAGAACGCCCGGCATACTGTTTCGGCAGCTCTACCCGGTAGATCTCGTTTCCCTGCCCGCCGGACACCAGTTCCCGGGTGATTTTATTTACAGTGGGATTCTGCAAAGACATTGCCAGCAGTTTACTGGTCAGGGCCGATGTATTGACGATGATATCACAGCCGGCGCGGTGAAGGTGCTCCTCGTTATTCTGGTCGTTAAGCTGAGCACAAGTAACTATCGAGGCATTTGTGCTCTCTATGGCCAGCACGGTTAGCACGGTCTTCTGGTCGGCGGCGGGGGTGCTGTCTTCAGCCAGAACAATGGCAAAAGCCGCCTCTTCGATATTGGCACGATTCAATACGCTTACTTCCGCTGCATTACCCCTGACGAAGGTTGTAGCGGGTTTATTTGTTGGCCTGCTTTCTATTTTATTGTCGATAATAGTAATAGGCCATTTGCTGAATTTATCGCTGAGACGCAGCTCATCGATTATTTCACTGGCATTGGGGTTCCATCCGCAGATTATAATATGCGCTTTAGAGTGAATATTAGCCATACCTTTTACTCCCTTTGTCCATTTATCATATATGGTCAGCGCCACCGTGCCCACAATCGAAACCATCAACACCGGCCCGCCGATCATGCATATCAGGGCAACTATCCGGCCGCCTACGGTTACGGGGAATATATCGCCGTAGCCTACGGTTGCCATGGTTACGATTGTCCACCAGAAACAGTTCCAGATATTATTGAACTGCGCGTTGGCGGCGCCTTCGGTAAAATAGCTTCCCACCGTCCCTAAAACGACGAAAAATGCACCGGCTATAAATAAGATACGCGTAGTGGTCTTTGTTGTGCCTCTAAAGAATTTCAATACGGCGGCTACGATAGCCATTTATTTTTAATCCCCCTTTTGCTAAACCGGTTATTCCACATTGCTGCGATATACAGGTATTGGCTCGTTACAATTTACCTGATAGTAGTAGAATATAGGCGTCGCTTGATATTGTCAATATTATCGCTTTTTATTATCTCTATCAATGTATCTTTTTATAGCTATCTTGAATTTCAGTCAGGTTAGTATATGTTGACAGTCCGCCAGGTACAGATTACAATTTTGGCAAGGCTATTGTGAACCTAAATCAAAGGAGATACTGATGTGTGCGGAAGCTACACAGGTTACCGGCCCTCAAAAGGAAATCCAGCCGACGGTTTTCATTAGTTGTTCCCAGAACGACCAACTTTACCGGAAACGCTTTCAGGACTTGTTCGGGCACCTGTTTGAAATCGATTCCGTAGCAAAGGGCGATATCGGCACCGATTCAAGCGCCGAATATATTGAACGACTGATTCAGGGAAAACACATCGGCGTGGTGACCGTGGTCGTAGTACTGGTAGGAAAAGATACCTGGGGCAGGAAGCATGTAGATTGGGAAATATCCGCGGCACTAACCAAAAAAACCGACGGTTATTCAGGACTGCTGGGGCTTTGTTTACCCACGCATCCCGCCTTTCGTAACATTCAATATAAAACGGAAGTAGTGCCGCACCGGCTGGTAGACAATGTTAAGACAGGGTATGCCAAGTTTTACGACTGGAGTGAAAGCGAAGGCGATATCAAGAGCTGGGTAAAAGACGCCTTCCAGGCGAGAATTAACCGGGTGGAAAAGATAAATAACTCGAGGCCTCTTTATACCGATAACTGGTCAAGTTACGCTAACTGGCCGCCGCGTGTAGCGGAAACAGAACCTGCAACTTCAGCGGAAGCGGGCGAAGAAACCGGAGATGCCGCGGATAATACCGGCACCGACGTTAAATCCTGATTATTTACGCCCGGTATATAAGCTAACGAAGTGTAATAATCCTAGCCCGTTATCAGGGTGGTTTCAATTCCTTCCTGCTGGAAGCGGGTGCGCAGGCGTTTGATAAGCTCGCTCTTGAGCCGGAATATGGCAAGCCGGTCCGTGGCTTTCATCCTTATCCAGAAATTGATGTTGGCATCTCCGCACTCTTCGAAATTAAACCACGGTTTGTAGGACTTTACGGCTTCGTCACAATCGCGGGCTACTTCCTGCGCTACCTGTAAAGATACCTTTTCAACGTATGCCAGGTCGCTTTCATAGGTTACGGCGGCATTAACATCAAACTCTATGTCGTTGTCCGGATAGTTATAGTTGGTTACAATGCTCTCAGAGAGGCGCGAGTTCGGGATAATCACGAGCGTGTCCAGAAGGGTGCGGATACGCGTGCTCCGCCAGCCTAAATCGGTTACGTATCCGGATAGACTGTCCTCAAGCTCCACGAAATCGCCCACGCGTATAATGCGGTCGGCGACAATCTGGGTGCCGGCAAAAAAGTTGGAAAGCATGGGCTGCAGCGCCAGGGCTACCGCCAGACCGCCGATACCGAGACCGGCCAGTATGGGGCTGATGGCGATACTGTGATAGTCCAGCAGGATAAGCATCCCCAGTATCCAGACAATCCCTATCATGATGCGCCTGATGAGT
>CAYYVO010000225.1:0-3976 GCA_964475175.1 uncultured Dehalococcoidaceae bacterium
GCCGTGGCCTGCCCGGCCAGGCACAGCACCCTCTCACCCTCGGGAATGAGGCCGTGTTTCACGGCCAGCACCAGGCATCCCACGCAGACGCGGACTCCCTGGCTCACGGTGAGAAAGAGGGCCAAATCTACCCCGGCATCCATACTCAGGGGGTCGATATGCGCCGGCACCCAGGGCAGCAGCATGTCCCTCATGGCTTTCTGGTGGGGGGAGGGTGAAAAAGGCTCTCCAAGCTGCAGGTCATCATTGAGATAGCAAACTTTTATTCCTTTCGCTTCGAGTTCTTCGCGGGTTTCATCATCGATTGATACGTTCCTCCCGCCGATTGTCCCGCCCTTGGGATTGGTCACCGTGGTAATATCCAGCTTGAGGTTTTCGGTCGCTTTGAGGAATTTTCTCAGAGTATACCCGCTGGACCAGGCTATCATGACGTGTTTCAGTCCCAACGACTCTATCTTCGGGACGACGAACTCCAGCATCGTATCCGTATTCGACCTCTTCGGTCTCTGGAAATACATTATTTCCTTAACTTCATGATTTTTCCCTTTTTCAGCTGCCATGAGAACTACCTCCCCCGGCTCCTCATATTTATCCAAGCAACTTTATAATTTCGGTAGCGTCATCCAGTTTCTCCAGATTCGCTATCATCTCAATCACTTTTTCAACCGTACCGGCGTGGAGGGGCTTTATAGAGCAGGCGGCGCACTCCCGGAACTTGGCAGCGCAGTCGTCAAAGTCCATTGGACGTTCGACGCTGCCCAGGCAGTGCTCCACCTCCTCGGTATATTCCTCGCCGTCCTTCATGTTGATGATTACCCCACCCGGCCCCACGCCGTGACGGTTCATCGAGGTATCGAGCACGGCGGATACCTTCTGGGCAATATCAAGGACTTCCCGCCTCTTCAAAGCTTCGTTCGTAAAATCGTCTACCGTAACCTTGCCTCTGACCAGGGCCGTAGCCACTACCCAGGGCACGCTGAACTGGGCGTCGGTAATCGTCCGCGGGGCGCACTTGACCTCCGGCGGCTGGGATAGACCGTACACAGAGTCGCCGCCGTACACGGTTATATCCTGTATCCGGTCGGCTTTAATATCATGCCGGGACATCAAGGCGAGCGCGGCATCGATGCAGGCGTGAGTAAGCCCGCAGCAGGGATACGGCTTATCGCCAATATTCACCCCCTCGAACCTTTTTCCCAGCTCCGAGGTAAATATATTGACATCATAATCACCGCCCATGTAGGTATTGAATAGACCCGTTCTCCCCTCGAGGGGGTCCCTGTCGCCGGTAATGCCGCGTTCCGCCATTAAAGCAGCCTTGATACCGGCGCTGGCGGCCAGTCCCGGCCCCATCCTTTTTGCCAAGGCGCCATCGCTGACGCCGGAGCCGGCGCCGCCGCACTGATGATAGGCCAGACCGAGGGCGTTAATCATCTTCTCATCGTCGAAACCCATGAGCTTCCCGGCCATGGCTGCCGCCCCCAGAAAACCGAACAGCGTCGTCGGGTGCCAGCCGGAGCTAAGGGCGCTGCTTTCCGGCTTGCTGGCCAGTCCCAGCCTCGCCAGGAAATCGCCACCCAATGCGATAGCCGTTATTAAATCTTTACCGCTGACTTTTCCCATCCGCTCCGCGACCGCAAAGCAGGCGGACACAGCCACACACCCGATATGAACCAGGGCTACCTGGTGACCGTCATCGTAGTCCAGGGCATGAATCATCGTGCCGTTGACCTGGGCGGCGTTGGGGGCGGGGCACTTGAGACCATAGGCTATGATTGTGCTCTGCCCGGTGCCTCCCCACTCCTTCACCATATCCACCAGCTCGGCCACGCCGGGCCTGGTAGAACCGCCCAGGGCCGTAGCCAAGCTGTCCAGCACCTCCCTCTTGGCCGACTCCACGGCGGCAACGGGGAGATCATCATACTTAATGCTGGTAAAATGCTTAACGAAGTCGGTTATAGCAGTCATTAAACCACCCCCTCTTACCTAGGTAACGCCGCCCCCGAGGGCAATCGCCTCCCCGGTGATGTACGTCGAGAGGTCGGAGCAGAGGAAATAAGCGAGGTCGGCGGCCTCCTCCGGCGTGCCGAGTCTGCCCCACGGTATGCGCGTGGACAGCATATCATGGTCCTTCTTCCTGGCCTCTTCCCATGTAGTGCCGTCGGCCTCGGCCATCCTGGTAAAGGAGTCGTCCCTCAGGTTAGTCACTATCATGCCGGGATTGATGCCGTTGACGTTGATTTTATACTGCGCCAGCTCCAGGGCCAGGCTCTTTGTCAGGCCGATGGTGCCGTACTTGGCGGCAGAATAAGCGGCGCTGCCCGGCACACCGTGCGTACCCGCCAGCGAGCAGAAAATCACGATGCGGCCGCCCTCTCCCCTCTTTATCATATCCTTAGCAACCGCCTTACAAATCAGGAATGAGCCGACAAGGTCGACATCGATAACGGCGCGGATATCTTTCTCCGAAAGGTCGACGACGGGTACGCCCACCGGCCCGCGGATGGCGGCGGCATGCACCAGAATGTCTATCTTCCCGAATTTCTTGACGGTTTTATCAACGAGTGCGTCAACTTCTTTGCTTACACTGATATCGATTGTCTCCGCCATGGCCTTCCTGCCCGTAACTTCGATTTCCGCAACGATATCGGGCAATCCACCCCAGTCCTCGTCGCCGGGGAAAAGGCTCCTGGGGGTGGCGAATTTATCGGTAACGACAACGTCGGCCCCTTCTTTAGCGAACCGAAGGGCGATGGCGTGTCCCATACCCCGTTTGCTGGCCGCACCGGTTACCATGGCGACCTTTCCTTCAAGACTGCTCATAGTGTGTGCTCCTTCCTCAAACTGTCTCGTAATCAGCTCTCTCTGGATTTATCCCTTTACTGCCCGGACGATATCCCGGCAAAGGTTATAGAAGAGCATCTGGTCCAAAGAATACAGCAGTATCCTGGTGCCCCTGGCTAACGTCTCTTTCGCTCCCTCAGGGGAAAAAGCCATGTCCATTATCGGGACCCCCGTCTTTTTCGAGAGCGCCGCCACTTTTTCGGCGGCCTCCTTGACGTAAGGGTGCTGCCTGTCGGCCTTCTGACCCGGCTTTCTCAATGAGAACCTCAGGTCTCCCATTCCCGTGCCGATGGCATCGATGCCCGGTTTCAGGAGAGCGAATATCTCCTCCGCATTCTCGAATCCTGTCCTGTCTTCGAGGAGGGGGATAATCATGTTGTTCTGGTTGCAGTATTCAATATAGTCCTCGTACCCGTCATCCGAGTAGTTGGCGGCGCGCACCAGGGGACAGACACCGCACCTGCCTTCGGGGCCGTAGCGGAGGGCATCGATTATTCTCTGTACATCCTCCGGGGTCTTTACGCGGGGGACGACCACTCCCTGAGCGCCGGCTTCCTGGGCATGGCGGATAAGACCGGGGTCGTTCTCGGTCACCCTGACCAGTGTGGTTATTCCGGCGGCATCGGCAGCGCGGACGCAGTGCTCCATAGTCTCGCGGTTCAGCCGGGTGTGCTCCATGTCCAGCATAAAAAAGTCGAACCCGGTGTAAGCGAGAATCTCTATAATGCTCGGATTACCGGTATTCACTTCCATGCCGAGCGGAATTTCACCCTTTTTCAAAGCCTCGAGGATGCGATTCGGTTTCGGTCTGAAATTCATCTCGCCCCCTTATTCGCCAGGGAGTCCTTTTAACCCGGCAGGTCCGGTATAACGTGCGCCAGCCCTACTTTTTCCAGGGTTTCCGGTAAGGGAATGCCGGTCTCCGGGTCCCAGCCCATCTTCTCGTAATAGTTGCGGCGCAGGGCCTCCCATTGCGGCATGATAGCTTTTCCCTTGGCCGGGCCGTCTACGGGGGTGGAGCCGTAGCGCACGGACGGCACCTCGATATCTTTGGTCAGCCCGTGCCTGATATTAAAGACGCGCAAAAGGTTAACGATTCGTTTCCCCACCTCCATAGCTTCCTGTATACTGA
>CAYYVO010000226.1:0-2254 GCA_964475175.1 uncultured Dehalococcoidaceae bacterium
TAACCTGAATACCTTCGAGGTCGATACCAACACTACCCGCCGCCTGCGCCGGCTTATCCCGCCGGAGATTATCGTGGTCAGCGAAAGCGGTATTAATTGCAGGGACGACATGAAAAAGATGAGGGAATGCAAGGTCGATGCCGTTCTGGTGGGCGAGGCTCTGGTCACCGCCGGCGATATCCCCGCCAGGATACGGGAGTTGATGTCATGATACGCGTTAAAATCTGCGGCATTAAAAACGAAGAGCATGCCGTTGCTGCGGCTGAAGCCGGTGCTGACTTCATCGGGCTGATGTTCGCGCAGAGTCCCCGCCAGATTACCCCGTCACAGGCAAAAAAGATTGACGCCGCGTTGAAAAACAGTAAGGCATCCGCCGAAGCGGTCGGCGTTTTCGTTAACACACCTGTTAGCACAGTTAACAGAATCGCCGATTCCTGCAATCTCGACTGGGTACAGCTCAGCGGCGACGAGCCATGGGAATACTGCCGGGAGCTCGCCAGGCCCGTCATCAAGGTTATCCGCGTAAGCCGGAACCAAAAAGCGGAGCAGGTCTGTAAAGACCTGACTTACGGAATGAAACGACTGGCCAAGCAAAAGTGCCTGTTCCACATCGACTCCAATGCCAGGGAGAAATACGGCGGCACCGGCCGGACCTTCGATTGGAAGCTGGCGCGTCCCATTGCCGAAAGGTTCCCGGTCATCGTTGCCGGTGGTCTTAATCCGGACAATGTCGCCGGGGCTATAAAAACAATATGCCCATGGGGAGTGGATGTCTCCACGGGTGTCGAGACTAAAGGCGTCAAGGATATGGACAAAGTCAGAAAATTTATCGAGGCAGTTAGGGAAGCCGACAATGGTTAAAGCAAAGGGTAAAGAGGTAAAAAAAAGGATATTAACAGGCGATAGACCAACGGGGCCACTGCACATCGGGCACTACGTGGGCTCACTGGAGAATAGGGTTAGGCTTCAGGACGACTACGACTGCTTTTTCATTATAGCTGACTTTCAATATCTCACTGACGGTTTAACGAAAACCGAATACATCAGGGAGTATGTCAAGGAGGTAGTCCTTGACTGGTTATCAGTTGGCATGGACCCCAACAAATCGACCTTTTTTATCCAATCAATGATACCAGAAATCGCTGAACTGACGATGATTTTTTCGATGCTGGTAACGCTGGCGAGACTGCAGCGCAACCCCACCGTCAAAGAGGAGTTCCAAACCTCCGGTCTACACGCCATGAGCTACGGGTTTCTCGGCTACCCGGTTTCACAAGCCGCGGATATCCTTATCGTCCGGTCAAACCTCGTGCCGGTGGGAGATGATAATCTGCCGTATGTCGAGCAGACGCGAGAAATCGCGCGGGCTTTCAATTCGATTTTCGGCGAGGTCTTCCCGGTGCCGGAAGGACAAGTCGGCGCTGTGGCGAGATTACCGGGGCTCAACGGACAAAAGATGAGCAAAAGTATGAACAACGCTATATATTTAAAAGACACCCAGGAAGAAGTCAAACAAAAAGTCAGCCTGGCGATTACCGACCCGGCTCGGATCAAGGCTACCGATAAGGGACACCCCCGCATCTGTAACGTTTATAAGTACCATCGTGCCTTTAATAAGGCCGAAGTTACGGATATAGAAAGGCGCTGCAAGCAGGGTAAAATCGGCTGTGTGGTTTGCAAGAAAAATGCCGCCGATGTCATCAATGCTTTTCTCGACCCGATACGTGAAATAAGGGCTGAGTACGAAGCAAAGCCGGGTACTATCAAAGAAGCCCTGCAAACCGGCAATGAAAGAACTCTCAAGGAGAGTAGAAAGACGATGAGACTGGTGCGCGAAGCGATGCACTTTAACTACGAGGACTTATTAAATGGAAAGAACATCTTTGCCAGATAAGAGAGGTTATTTCGGACATTACGGCGGGAAATTCGTTCCGGAAACGCTTATGCCCGCCCTCGCCGAGCTGGAGGCCGCCTATACCGAAGCTCTGGTCGATAAAGAATTCCAGGAAGAGTTCGCCTTATTATGCCGCGACTATATCGGGCGCCCCACCCCGCTTTACCACGCCCGGCAGCTTTCAAAAAGAGGCGGCGGGGCGACTATCCTGCTGAAACGGGAAGACCTCGCCCATACCGGCGCCCATAAGATAAATAACGCCCTGGGGCAGGGACTGCTTGCTAAACGGATGGGCAAGACCCGCATCATCGCCGAAACCGGCGCCGGCCAGCACGGCGTGGCTGTTGCCACCGTCTGCGC
>CAYYVO010000226.1:2264-3963 GCA_964475175.1 uncultured Dehalococcoidaceae bacterium
GTTACCTCGGGCAGCCGCACCCTGAAAGACGCCATCAACGAGGCCATTCGTGACTGGGTCAGTAACGTGAGGAATACTCACTACCTGCTTGGCTCGGTGGTCGGCCCGCACCCTTACCCGATGATAGTAAGGGACTTCCAGGCGATTATCGGACGGGAAACCCGGGAGCAGGTCATGAAGGATTATAATCGACTGCCCGACTATCTGGTGGCCTGTGTCGGCGGGGGCAGCAATAGCATCGGCCTGTTCCATCCTTTTTATGATAATAAAGACGTTAAATTCATCGGCGTGGAAGCCGGAGGTAAGGGTATCGAGACAGAAAAACACTCGGCTGCGCTTTTAACCGGCCGGGACGGTGTCCTGCATGGCACAAGGTCCTATCTCATGGAGACCGAGAGCGGACAAATAAAAGAGACCCACAGCATTGCCCCCGGACTGGACTACCCGGGCGTAGGGCCGGAACACAGCTTTTATAAGGACACCGGGCGCGCTGAGTATGTCGCCGTTACCGATGACCAGGCGCTGGAAGGCTTCAAGCTCCTCTGCGATACCGAGGGCATTATCCCCGCCCTGGAGTCCGCCCACGCTATCTACTATGCCGCTGAGATAGCCGCCGGACTTTCCGAAGATAAGCTCATCGTCGTCAACCTGTCCGGCCGCGGCGATAAAGACCTTGAAATCGTTACCGAAGCGCTGGGGATGAAGCCATGAGCCATATTTCGTCCGTTTTCAGGCCGGGACACAAAGTATTAGTTGCCTATATAACGGCGGGTTACCCGGATATCGATGCCACGCCGAAGATAGCCGCTGCTCTGGCGGAATGCGGCTGCGACATCATCGAGCTGGGCATACCCTTTTCCGACCCCCTGGCCGACGGTGCTACCATACAGAAGGCAAGCTACCATGCCCTGCTTAACGGCACCACACCGCAGGCCTGCCTGGATGCAGCCGCTGAAATAGGAAATAATGTGAACGTACCCCTGGCATTTATGACCTACTATAATCCGGTGTTGAATTATGGTCTGGATACATTCTGTCAGAGATGCGTTAAGGCCGGGATAAATGGTTTAATAGTCCCTGATTTACCGCCGGAAGAGGGAGCGGAACTGGAAGCGATAACCCTCGAGAACGACCTGGACCTTATCTATCTCCTGGCGCCCACCAGCACCGATGAACGTATTACGGCCGTAGCTGAGAGGTCGCGCGGGTTTATCTACCTGGTATCGCTTACCGGCGTTACCGGGGCCAGGGACACGCTGCCGCCGGAGCTCGGGGATTTTGTGAAGAAAGTAAGACAAAAAGCTAACCAGCCGTTGTGCGTGGGTTTCGGCATATCCACGCCGGAGCAGGCTAAAAGCGTTGCCGCAGATGCCGACGGCGTTATCGTGGGCAGCCGTGTCTTACAATTGATTGAAGAAGATAATACACTTGCCTCGCTCAGGTCTTTCGTTGCCACCCTGCGCCAGGCACTCGATTCATTTGAAATATTAAAGGAGGTGAGTTAATATATAGTTTGTCATGTTATGGCCAAAGAGCCTCGTCCTGAACATAAATCATTAAATTCAATATAAAAAGGAGGAAAAAATGGAAAGAACCAAGTTCTTACTCGATGAAAAGGATATGCCAACCCAGTGGTACAACATCCTGCCTGATTTGCCAGAGCCGCTACCGCCGGTTCTGCATCCGGGCACCGGCAAAC
>CAYYVO010000227.1:0-2559 GCA_964475175.1 uncultured Dehalococcoidaceae bacterium
TTGCGGGAGCGGGCGGTATGCAGCTTTCTCCCCACGTCTCCTATCTTATCGATAAGCCGCGACTCCACCACCATGTGGATATCTTCAAATTCGACTTTAAACTCGAATTTACCTTTTTCTATCTCCTTGAGGATAGAGTTGAGGCCATTGACGATTTTCTTCACTTCGCCGTCGGTGACGATGCCCTGCTTGGCCAGCATCCTGGCGTGGGCAACGCTGCCGGTGATGTCCTGCCGGTAAAGACGCCGGTCGTACGGGAGCGAGGCGGTGTACTACGCCACCAGTTTATCAGCCGGTTTGCTGAATCGTCCCCGTATATGACTCATCGTTTTACTCTTCCTCTGGTTCGTCCTTTCCCTCAATACTGGGAGGCCCTTCCTTATCACTCAACAACTGAACCTGTGCCTGGGTCTTAACCGGAAGGCCCCAGAGATGGATAAAGCCCTCGGCAGCCTTCTGGTCGAACTTATCGCCCTTATCATAGGTGGCCAGACTGAGATTGTAAAGAGACCACGGTGATTTCCGCCCGACAATGGTTATAGCACCTTTGAAGAGCTTTACCCGTACCGTGCCGGTCACGTAGCGCTGGGAGCTGAGGATATAGGCGGACAGGTCGCGGTTCAGCTGGCTGAACCATAGGCCGTTATAAATAAGGTCGGCGCATTCCGCCGATACCTTTTCCTTGAAACGCAGCTGGTCCTTGGACATGGTCATGGCTTCCAGCGCCTTATGGGCCTCTATGAGGAGGACAGCCGCCGGCGCCTCGTAGATTTCCCGTGACTTTATGCCGACGACACGGTTTTCTATATGGTCAATTCTGCCGATGCCGTGTAGACCGGCAGTCTCGTTCAGATAATTAATCAGGGCGACTCCCTCTATTTCCTTGCCGTCCAGCGTTACCGGGATGCCTTTCTCGAATCCGATTTCGAGGTAGAGCGGCTTATCCGGTGCCTCTGTGGGAGACTTCGTCCAGGTAAATGCGTCCTCGGGAGGTTCTGCCCATGGGTCCTCCAGTATGCCGCACTCGATGGCGCGTCCCCAGAGGCACTCGTCGATGGAATACGGACTCTCGGAGGTGATGGGGACGGGGATATCGTGCTTGCGGGCATACTGTATCGTTTCTTCCCGGGTCATACCCCACTCCCGGGCGGGGGCAAGAATTTTCATCTCCGGCGCCAGGGCGTTTATGCTGACCTCGAACCGCACCTGGTCATTTCCCTTGCCGGTACAGCCGTGGACTATCGCCACCGCCCCTTCTTCCACCGCCGTATCCACCAGCAGCTTGGCCATGAGCGGCCGGGATAGTGCTGTAGCCAGGGGATACTGTCCCTCGTAAAGGGCATTTGCCTGCAGGGCGGGAAAAGCGAAATACTTTACGAACAGCTCCTTGGCATCGATGACAAGGGACTTGATAGCGCCTACCTTGAGTGCTTTCTCCTTGATGGTCGAGAAGTCTTTCTCATTGCCGACATCTATATTTACCGCGATAACGTCAAAATCATATTTTTCCTGCAGCCACTTGATAGCCACCGAGGTATCAAGTCCTCCGCTGTATGCCAGTACTACTTTGTCCGACACTCCATTCCTCCACTCATCGATAATTATATTTATTTTTTAATGAAATTCTTATCCAGAAAACTGACAACCTCGGAGCAGACGCCGGGATACTGCCAGGAATAGTCATGTCCCGGGGCTTTCAGCCAGCTTAATATATTCCCCGGATTATCATTCGGCGATGTCAGGCCGAACCAGCTCTTGACGGTCGCCCATATCATCGCCGGCACATTACCGTAGCTGAAAGTATCAATGCCTTTACCGTTACTGTTCATCAGTAATGTCCTCTCGAGCTCTGCCGGTTTATGCCAGAAAGGCGTACCCGTCTGGATGCTGTATACACTGGATTTATCTTTAAGGATACCCATAGCTTTATCCGATATTACTGTACCCGTGCTTTCACCGGCGACGATGATTTTCAAGTCCGGCAGATGGTCGACAAGGAATTCAACACGCTTGGCAAGTTCAACAGCCTTCTGCGGATAGCGTGTAACAGCCTCGGAAAATTCTTTCATACAGCCGCGTATTCCGCTGCTGGTCCGCCGGTAGTTCAATACAATTGAGTGATACCCCAGGTTATCCAACTGTGATTTTATCCCGTCGAGGATACTGGCCCAGCCGGGCGTTTCCAGCGTCAGGTTCCACCCCCAGCCACCCGAATTGAAAAAGACCACTACATCCATGTACCGGGCTTCAATATATGTCGCTACCAGCTGGTCGACGAAATCCTGCAGCTTCTCCTGACTGTTACCGACAAATTCCTGAGCCATTATTACCGCGTCGTCGATTACGGATTGCGGTACGGACGAATAATCTTGTGTCGCTAATTCCGGTTCCTGAATTCCGATATCTTTAGCCATCCCAACCTCTGAATAAAATAGAGTCATCCATATAATAGCAAACAGAGGAATCGTCACCAGTATCGCCGTAATCCCAAGTCTGCCGAATTTCCTTATGATCACTTTCATTCAGATTTCATTCTAACAATTATTAACCGACAATGCC
>CAYYVO010000227.1:2569-3920 GCA_964475175.1 uncultured Dehalococcoidaceae bacterium
CGACGGCCTGGTCTACATCATTGTCATCGATAATCAACGGCGGTATCAGGCGGACTGCATTTGCTTTCACCTTATTGACCAGCAGGCCTTTTTCAAAACAGGCCATCAGTACGTCCTGTGCTATCTCCTTATCGAGCTCGATGGCTACCAGCAGGCCGCGTCCCCGCACTTCGGTGATGAAGGAGTATTTTTCTTTTAAGTCCACCAGCTTTTCCATGAGGTAGTTCCCTGCCTTCATGGCATTACCGACAATATCGTTATCGAGGACGTATTTGAGAACAGCATAAGCGGCGGCACTGGTAACCGGATTACCACCGAAGGTGGAATTGTGGTCGCCGGGGCTGAAAACTGCGGCTTTCTCCTTGGCCATCACCGCCCCGATGGGTATTCCACCGCCGAGTCCCTTGGCCAGGGTCATAATATCCGGCTCTACGCCATAGAGTTCATAGCCAAACAGCGTCCCGAGTCGCCCGATACCAGTCTGAACTTCGTCCAGTATCATTAATATCCCCTTCTGGTCACACCACTCCCGTACTTTTTTCAGGTAATCGTCGTCGGCAACGTTAACGCCGCCCTCCCCCTGCAAAGGTTCGAGCATGACGGCACAGGTATTATCAGTCGTCGCCGCCTTTATAGCGTCGATGTCGTTGTTGGCCACGTTGATAAAGCCTTCCGGCAGCGGTACGTAGGGTTCGTGCATACTGGGATGCCCGCTGGCGGCTGTCAGGGCCAGTGAGCGACCGTGAAAAGATGCCATGGTGGTAATTACCTCGTAGGCGCCCTTCAGCTTGAGATGACCGTAACGCCGTGCCAGCTTTACAGCCCCCTCGTTAGCTTCAAGGCCGCTATTGGCGATAAAAACCCTGTCCATACAGCTGCATTTTACCAGCAACTCTGCTAGCTGTATCTGCGGTACGGTGTAGTACCAGTTGGAGGTCTGTATCAACTTGCCTGCCTGCTCGGATAGCGCCTTAACGATTACCGGGTGGCAGTGTCCCAGGCAGTTGACCGCCAGCCCGCAGACGAAGTCCAGGTATTCTTTACCTTTATCGTCCCAGACTCGCACGCCTTCACCGCGTATCAGGGTTACCGGTATACGCACGGTTGTCTGCATGTAGTATTTGCTTTCAAGCTCAGGCCAGTCAGTCATCTCTTTACCTTCTCTTTGACGAGGGTCTTCGCCCCTCTTAAACTCCCCTTCTTATTTACATATCGTCGTGCCGCCATCCTGCCCATCAAATTCTTTAAGCAGGGCGTGCGGCTGTCTCCCGTCTATTATACGGGCTACGGTGCCTGCATTTAAAGCCCGCAGGCAGGCGTTTCTCTTGGGAATCATCCCCCCGGAAATCAC
>CAYYVO010000228.1:0-3911 GCA_964475175.1 uncultured Dehalococcoidaceae bacterium
AAGGGAATGAGAGCCGCCGAAACTCCAACAATCTGTTTGGGCGAAACGTCCATAAGTTCCATTCTCTCCGGGCCTTCCAGGAGATAGCCGTCGCCCAGCCTGGCTTCGATTCTCTTTTCAATAAACTGATTATTATCATCGAGAGGCGCGTTGGCCTGGGCTATGACGTACTTGTCTTCTTCGTCCGCCGGTAGATAGATAATCTCATCGGAGACAAAGGGGACGACTTTTACTTTCTTACTTTTCAGCTTGGCGAGTTTCTCGGCAAGTTCAGGAGTGACGACGGTATCTGCCTCTGCCAGCGTATTCTTTTTCTCATTGAGGACTGCCTCCGTCAGCGTCCTGCCGACAAGATTGGTAGCCTTGCTGCTTATCTCGCTGATGACACGGCGGTACGGCGTTTCTATAAATCCGTATTCGTTTATAACGCTGTAGGTAGCCAGTGAACCGATAAGGCCGATGTTGGGTCCTTCCGGTGTCTCGATAGGGCAGATACGGCCGTAGTGGGAGAAGTGGACATCCCTGACCTCGAAGCCGGCGCGTTCTCGCGATAGTCCCCCGGGGCCCATGGCCGAAAGACGGCGCTTGTGGGTCAACTCCGCCAGCGGATTGGTCTGGTCCATGAACTGGGACAGCTGCGAGCCGCCGAAGAACTCCCTGACAGCCGCCACAATGGGGCGGATATTAATCAGCGCGCTGGGGGTAACCGCCTCTGTTCCGATGATGCTCATGCGTTCTCTTACGACCTGTTCCAGGCGCAGAAAGCCGATGCGGAACTGGGTCTGTACCAGTTCCCCGACGGTGCGTACACGCCGGTTGCCGAGATGATCGATATCATCACCGGAGTCCTGGCCGTTGTTAATCATGATGATGTGCCGGACTATCTCGATGATGTCTTCCTGGGTTAGAGTTCTTTCTTTCAGGTTGACATCGAGTGCTAGTCTTTTATTCAGCTTGTAACGGCCGACGCTTCCCAGGTCATACCGGGAAGAATCGAAGAACAGGTTCTTTATCAGCTTCCTGGCGTTATCCAGCGAGGGCATTTCGCCGGGATGCAACTTCTTATAAATATCGAGCAAGGCCTCTTTTTCATCGGTAATAAGGGGGTCGCGGGCCATGGTGGTCTCGATAAAACGGTGGTCGGAAATACCGTCCTCTTTCTTAAACAGTTCGAGCAACTCCTCGTCCGTGCCGTAGCCGATGGCTCGCAGGAGTGTTGTGATGGGAATCTTGCGTTTGCCGTCAATTTTTGCAGATATTACGTTACGGTTGCTGCTCTCGAACTCCAGCCATGCCCCGCGCGTGGGAATAAGCTTTGCCTGGCACAGCGGGCGACCGCTAACGGGGTCTTCTTCGCTGGTAAAATACACGCCCGGAGAGCGGAGAAGCTGGCTGACAACTACTCTTTCGGCACCGCTGGTGATAAAGGTTCCCTTGGCGGTCATCAGCGGTATATCACCGAAGAACAGGTCCTGCTCCTTGATTTCTCCTGTCTCTTTGACCAGCAGCCGTACTTTAACATAGAGCGGGGCGGAATAGGTCTGGTCTCTTTCATGGCATTCCTGCTCGGAATGGCCGGACCGCGGTTCGCGGAACTCATACGCTACGAAATCAAGCTCCAGCCTGTTGCCGGTAAGGTCCTTTATGGGAGTTATCTCCTCAAGAAGTTGTCTCAGGCCTTCTTCCTGAAACCTCTGGAATGAATCAAGCTGTACCTTAATAAGGTTGGGCACGTCGAGGACATGCGGCAACTTGGCATAAGTTTTACGGGAAAGGGAGGCATCCGACCTGGATGAAGGCAATTGCGATGCTAAAACCATCTCAGCTCCTTAGACACACACAAAAATACTAATACTTTATCGCTGTTAAACTGCTATAAAAGGATATATGGGTATATACTTGAATACAGGTATACGCGTTTGGAAGGTTAAAATAAAAAACACTTGGGGCATTATTACAGACTACACTTTATAATATCATTATTTAGTTGACGCTGTCAACCCTTGACTTGGTGTGATTTATAACAAAATTGTATAGTAATTACACAACTCATTTATAAATAGAAGTCCCAGGTTAAATAAACGCCTTTATCCTGCTATAATTATCTGTTAGAACGTTATGAAGAATAAACTGACCAGGGCAAGGCTGGCATTGGCGATAATAAGCACCTTGGCGGAGGAAACGGCCATCTGGGCGATATGGCGGTGGCTGCTCCCCGAGTTCGATATTCATTTATCTGTTGGGGTATTGATAGGTGTGATGACAGTCTGGTTGGCATTCAGTACCTGGCTCTTTGTATTTACCACCATTACCCTGAAAAAGCAGGTACCGGTTGGCCTGCCGTCCATGATAGACGCCAAGGGAAAAGAAGCCTGTAATTTCGACCCTGAAGGTATGGTCAGGATAAAGGGCGAGCTATGGAGCGCAGCCACAAAAGAGGAAAAAATCAGTACCGGCGACGAGATACTGGTGGTGGGAGAAGACGGCCTGAAGCTTCTGGTAGAGAAAACCGGCCGCAGCAAGACTAAACGTTAAACAGGAAAGTAATTACATCACCATCCTGGACGATGTATTCTTTGCCCTCGAGACGCAGTATTCCCTGTTTACGCGCCTCGGCGATACTGCCGCATTTTACGAGGTTATCAAAACTGATCCCCTCGGCACGAATGAATCCTTTTTCCATGTCCGTATGAATTTTTCCGGCGGCTTTCACGGCGGTAGTACCCTTTTGAACTGACCATGCCCTGACCTCGTTCGAGGCCGTGGTAAAAAACGAAATCAGGTCGGAAAGCTCATAGGACAGCTTGATGGTACGCTCCAGTCCCGGTTCCTCCAGTCCGAAATCCGTCCGGAACTCCCTGGCCTCCTCTTCTTCCATCTGGGCCAGCTCCATCTCCAGCTTGCCGCAGATGGTGATAACGCGGTATTTATCAGCGGAAAACCGCGCATTTAGGTTCAGTTCCAGGGAGGCGGCCTCCGGGAGCTGTTCTTCCCCTATGTTAACCGCTATCAGTAAGGGCTTGGCGGTAAGAAACTGGTAGTTGGTTATGATTCTGGTCATAGCCGGCTCCAGCGTCAGTTCACGAATAGGCCTGTCGTTTTCAAGGTCGGCTTTGAGCTTTAATAAAATATCCTTTTCCTGGAGGAGGTTCTGGCGCTCAGGAGGTTTGGCGCCTTTCAGAGATGTCTCGATTTTTCCCAGTCTTCTCTCCATGATAGCCAGGTCGGAGAAGACGAGTTCCATGTTGAGGGTACTGATGTCTCTCCTGGTATCCAGGCTGCCTTCAGGATGCGGTATGCTTTCATCGGTAAAGGCGCGGACAACGCAGATGAGCGTGTCAACGGTGCTGAGCTGATTGAGCAGTTCGCCGCCTATCCCCTTGTCCTGGGCCAGGCTCTTGACCGAAGCCCCGATATCGATGTACCTGGCTTCGGCCGGGACAATTTTTTTGGGGTGAAGCATCTCGTCCAGAATTTTAAGGCGGGGCTCCGGGACCCTGGCGATACCAATGTGCGGGGAGAGTCCGTCCGTAACGTGGGTGATTGTATCCGCTTTGCCTCCGGTCAGGGCGTTGAAAACGGTTGTCTTACCGCTCTGGGGCAGGCCAATAATACCGATGTTAATACTCATCAGTGCAACGCGTGGCTGGCCGGCTGTAGTGAAATTATCAGCGGCCTTTCTTGACTATTTCCCGTGCCTTCTTGAGGGCCAGGTCCCTTTCGTCTATATTGAGCTTATCGTTAGCGGCAAGGTTGAGCAGAACGAGCAGAGCTTCGTGAGATGCCATCTCTCCGAGCTGGTTGATAGCCTGTGTCCTCATTTTACTGGCCATCTGCATATCCGTGGCTATACCCGCCAGTTTCTTTAATTCTTCAGTCACGCCGCCTTCTTCAGGGATTTCCGATACCAT
>CAYYVO010000229.1:0-3909 GCA_964475175.1 uncultured Dehalococcoidaceae bacterium
TCTATTTTGTCATTTATTGTTACAATTATTAACATTTATCGGTGTTTTAGTATTGACAAATTGCGAATAAGTGTTATAATAGTTAACAGTTAAGTTAAACTAATCGTATAATTATTCGGGAGATGCAAAATGAATTCGGTTGATGATGTACTGGAAAATGTTATCCAGATACAAAAGAACCAGGGATATTCCGACCAGCAGATGGCAGATAAAATAGGGTGCAGCCGGCCTCTCTATCAGAGGACACGTACCGGCAAGATACCTGTAGGTGGTACTTTCTTGAAGGGGGCTATGAAACTAATTGCTTCAGAAGTTACGGTCGGTAGAAAGGCCATTATCAATAGAGAAACCGGCGAGACCAATATTAATATAGAACTGGATATCGATGGCAGCGGGAAGTATGAAATCAATACAGGTACAGGCATTTTCGACCACCTGCTATCAGCAATGATAAAACATGGACTATTTGACATAAAACTTAATGCCACGGGCGATGATATTCATCACATTGCTGAGGATGTGGCCATCTGCCTCGGAAAAGCCTTTGGTGAGGCGTTGAGGGAGAAAAGGGGGATTGTCCGCATGGCTAATGTAGCAGTCCCGATGGATGAAGCCCTGGCGACGGTAGCCATTGACATTGGTGGGCGGGGTTACGCTGTACTGGATTTATCATTTGACGGCAATGACATGTCGGGACTGCCTGCAGACCTTGTTCGCCACTTTTTGGAGTCTTTCGCTATAGAAGCCAGGCTCAACCTGCATGCATTGATTGTTCACGGAATCAATGACCACCATAAGGCTGAGGCACTTTTCAAGGCACTGGGACGTGCTCTGGACGCGGCCACCAGGATTGACGAACGTATTACCGGTGAGTTGCCCAGCACAAAGGGCTATCTGGAAGGATAAATTATTCCAGGATGGCTAAAGCCCTCCCGGTAAGTCTTTCGTAGGCTTTTAAATACCCCTTTGAAGTTGCTTCTACAACTTCATCTGGAATGTCCGGTGCAGGAGGCTTTTTGTCCCAGCCCGTCGCCGCGACCCAGTCGCGGACAGGCTGCTTATCGAAACTATCCTGAGAAGTCCCGACCTTGTACAGTTCAACATCCCAGAACCTGGATGAATCTGGGGTCAATATTTCATCGATAAGCACCAGGCGACCGTTATCTATACCGAACTCGAACTTGGTATCGGCAATAATGATACCCTTGTTCCGGGCGTGCTCTCGGGCGTAGTTATATACCGCCAGGCTTGCTTCTTCCATTTCCTGCGCCGTACGCACGCCGATGAGTTTAACGATTTTATCCATCGAAATAGGTTCATCGTGGCCTACATCCGCCTTGGTCGTGGGAGTAAATATGGGCTTTTCAAGTTCCTGGCTTTCCTTCAAACCTTTTGGCATAGTATTGCCTGAAACGGTACCGTGCTCTTTATATTCCTCCCAGGCTGAGCCGGAAATGTAGCCGCGAACCACGTATTCCACCGGGATACGTTTCACTTTCTTGACAACCATGGAGCGTCCCCTGAGGTACGAAGGATATACGAACCGACTTTCTGCGGGGAGATACGAATCAAGGCAGTGAACGTCATCAACGGCCTCAGTCATGTGATTGGCTATAATATCACACGTAAGACGAAACCAGAATGAAGAGAGTCGGTTAAGAACATGCCCTTTTAGCGGTATGCCCTCAGGTAAAACTACATCGAAGGCTGATATGCGGTCGGTAGCCACAAGCAGCAGGTGGCTGCCCAGGTCGTAAGTATCACGAACTTTGCCGCGTATAAAAACCGGCAGAGGAAGATCCGTTTCCATTATTACCGATGGTTTAGTATTATCCATTGACCGGTACCTTTCTATATCAGACTTATATGGCCGTTGGACCCAGTTCTATCGTATCGGGTAGGGCACCCTGCCACTGTGCCTTGGTAAGTCCAATCCTCCTGAATATTTCGTCTACGTGCTGGAGATAATACTGGTAGTCAAACAGCGCATCGAACTCGGCGGGTGTAATTGTAGCGGTTACTTCAGCATCAGCCTTGAGCAGTTTCGGGAAGCTCCTGTTTCCCTTCCACGACTTCATGGCATTTCGCTGTACCATCTTATAGGCGTCCTGCCGACTTATTCCTTTATCGATAAGGGCCAGCATTACCCTCTGCGAGAATACGAGTCCTTTGGTGAGTTCCAGGTTCTTCTTCATGCGGTCAGGGAAGACCTGCAGATTTCGCATGACCGAGGTAAAAATAGAAAGGATATAATCCAGCACCAGGCAGGCATCCGGCAGGGTAACACGCTCGTTGGAGGAGTGGCTGATATCACGCTCGTGCCAGAGCGCTATATTTTCTATCGAGGTCACGGCGTATCCACGCGTGAGACGGGCAAGACCGCATACCCTTTCGCAGAGTTCGGGGTTACGCTTGTGCGGCATCGCCGATGAGCCGGTCTGCCCGGCGGCAAAAGGCTCTTCTACCTCCCGTACCTCGGTCTTTTGAAGTGCCCTGATTTCCGTTGCAAACTTCTCCAGCGAACCGGCAATTATCGCCAGCGTAGTAACGAACTGTGCATGGCGGTCACGCTGGAGTACCTGGTTTGATACCGGTGCCGGCTCGAGCCCGAGTTTGTAGCAGGCCTTCTGTTCTACTTCCGGTGTTACCGTAGCGTAGGTCCCCACGGCCCCCGATATTTTTCCTGCGGAAATAGCCTTCTTGGCTTCGGTGAGTCGGTGCAGGTTGCGTCTCATCTCTTCTATCCATACCGCCACTTTCAGCCCGAAAGTAGTAGGCTCGGCATGTATGCCATGGGTGCGCCCTATCATCACCGAGTATTTGTGCTCAATCGCCCTCTGCGCCAGTACAGAAGTTAGCTCTTTAACATCCTGAATCAGTATATCCGAGGCTTCGACCAGCTGCAGGCAGGTGGCGGTATCCCAGACATCCATTGACGTAAGACCGAGGTGGATGAAGCGTGATTCCTCGCCGAGACTTTCGGCAACGGCGCCGAGGAAGGCGGTCATATCATGATGCGTTTCCCGGAGGATTTCAGCCATACGCTTGAGGTTGCACTTGGCCATTTTTATCTTGGGGATAGCTTTACGCGGGATAATACCCAGCTCCGACCAGGCTTCACAGACGGCTATCTCAACTTCCAGCCATTTATTATATTTATTCTCGTCTGACCAAATCCTCTTCATTTCAGGGCGGGAATACCGTTCTATCATGATACTCTCCTTTGTCTGCCAGTTCTGATACAGGATTTCGTTTAGATTTGGATTGCCAGATTCTGTATGTTTCAGCTTTTCAGCTCACTCCGGAATTTTTCGTAAGCATCTTTGATTTTATCATATTTTAACCCGAGGATTTCAGCTGCCAGGTAAGCGGCATTCTTCGCCCCGGCAGTACCGATAGCCATGCAGGCAACCGGTATCCCGGCGGGCATCTGTACGATGGAATAGAGGGAATCGACGCCATTTAACTCCCCGCTGGACATGGGTATACCTATCACCGGCAATGTTGTCCAGCTGGCCAGGACGCCGGGCAGATGTGCCGCCATTCCCGCTGCCGCGATAATGACCTCGATGCCTCTTTCCCGGGAAGAACCGGCATATTGCTGCGCCTTTTCCGGGGTTCGATGGGCGGAGATAATGTTCACCTCATGGTCGATACCCAGCTGTTCTAATATATCCAGCATAGGCTGGATTGTTTCAGAGTCCGACTTTGAACCCATAACCACGCCGACAAGTGGCATATCGTTACCTCACTTTGTGATTATTCTAAATCGGCGATATCTTTGCGGTAATAACAGCCTTCAAACTTTATCCGGCCGATGTTTTTATAGACCTTCTCTCTGGCTTCCTCCAGAGAAGCGCCCATGGCTGTCACGGTGAGTACACGCCCGCCGCTGGTGAGTACCTGGCC
>CAYYVO010000230.1:0-3890 GCA_964475175.1 uncultured Dehalococcoidaceae bacterium
GGTATATATCTGCCCTGACCTTAATTACGGGGCGGCTGTTCACGCCGATAAATGGATACCCGTATTGCCCAATACCGATGCCGCTTTACAGCTGGCCATCGCCTACCAGTGGATGACCAACGGCACCTATGACAAAGATTACATTGCCACGCACGCTTACGGCTTCGACAAGTTCGAGGAATACGTCTTAGGTAAAGAAGACGGAATCCCCAAGACCCCCAAATGGGCATCGGAGCTATGCGGTGTGCCGTCCCGCATCATCAAAGCCCTGGCAAAGGAATGGGCATCCAAGACAACGACGGTGGCACACGGCTTCGGCGGACCTTATATCAGGGGGTCGTACTCCCATGAACCGGCCCGACTTGAGGTCCTGCTGCTGGCGATGCAGGGACTGGGCAAGCCGGGGACGCACCAGCTTACCTGGGTCGGCGGGTCATTTTTCGGCGCCAGGGATTTGGGACACGACACTCCTCCCCTGGCAGGCAAGGCCCTGGTGAGACCGTCGGTGAACGCCGCCTATCATGGCTATCATCCTGGTCCGAATATGCAAAAACAAATCATCCCCAAGCCCATGATTCATGACGCTATCCTGGACGGGCAGTTTGAGATTTACGGCAGTTCGGAGCAAATGTCGAACAGGACAGACCAGTTCAAAAAATACGTTTATCCCGTACCCGGCTGCTCGCCAATACATATGATATGGACGGATACGCCCTGTCTGCTGACCTGTTGGAATGACAGCAACCGGAACGTAGACGCTTACCGTCACTCGTCGATTGAGTTCATGTTAGCCCAGCACCCATGGCTGGAAAATGATTGCCTTTTTGCCGATATTATCCTGCCGTCCAACACTAAGTTCGAGACGGATGATATCGGCAGCGACATGGAAAGTTCTCATTTTTCCACTGTTTACCGTGAAAGACAATGCGTTGAGCCCATCGGAGAGTCCAAGAGCGACTACGAAGTGGTCATCGAGGTTGCTAAAAAGCTGGGCCTTGAGAAAGAATATACCGGGGATAAATCAATCGAAGAATGGATAAAATTCGGTTTCGACCAGTCCGGCGTACCGGAAGCAGGTCTGTTTACCTGGGAGGAGTTGTGTGAAAAGGATTACTACGTCATCCCCACCGACCCCGAATGGAAGACGTACCGGGCCGGCATGATAGAATTCTACGAGGACCCCAAGAAACATCCTATGACGACCCCTACCGGGTTGATTGAGTTTTACTCCAAGGGTCTGGCCGAGAACTTCCCCGATGACGAGGAAAGGCCGCCGGTGCCTCACTGGATACCCTACGGCGAAACGCACCAGGAAAGCCTGCTGCTGGAGAGGTCAAAGAAATACCCCCTGCTCGTTTGCTCCAACCACCCGAGGTGGCGTGTTCATGCCCAGCTCGATGATATTAACTGGTTCCACGAAATAGTTACCGGGAAGGTCAGAGGACCTGACGGTTATCTCTACGAACCCGTCTGGCTTCATCCCTCGGACGCCAGGGAGAGGGGTATCGTAAGCGGCGACGTCGTACAGATTTACAACGAGAGGGGCATTGTTCTCGCCGGGGCGTACGTAACCGAGAGAATCATGCCCGGCGTGGCTTACATCGACCACGGCGCCAGGTACGACCCCATCGTTCCGGGTGAAATCGATAGAGGCGGCGCCATCAACACCATTACCCCGCATAAGGGCACCTCGAGGAACTGCCGCGGCGGTATGGTGGTCAGCGGCTTCCTCGTCGAGGTGGAACCGGTTGACTTGGTCAAACTAAGAAGGCAATATCCGGAAGCGTTCAACAGACCTTACCACAAAGGTTCCGGACTTGATTTCAATAGAGTACTTGTTGGAGGTGATAAGTAATTATGAAGGCTTTGGTCATTGACATTAACAAATGCAACGGCTGCTACAACTGCCAGATTGCCTGCAAGGATGAACACGTCGGCAATGACTGGTCCCCAATCGCTAAACCCCAGCCGGATACCGGCCAGTTCTGGATGAAGGTCACCGATATCGTCCAGGGTTCCGTACCCAAGGTAAGGGTAAGATATATGCACGATATCTGCCAGCACTGTGACGAAGCCCCCTGCATCCCCGCCTGTAAATCAGAGGCTATCTACAAGCGGGACGACGGCATTGTCATCATCGACCCCGAAAAGTGCACCGGCGCCAGAAACTGTATCGACGCCTGCCCCTACGACGTTATCTACTTCAACTCCGACCTCAATATCGCCCAGAAGTGCACCATGTGTGCCCACCTGCTCGATGACGGCTGGAAAGAACCCCGCTGTGTCGATGCCTGCCCCACCGAAGCCCTGAGATTCGGCGAGGAAGCAGACCTCAAGGAATATATCGCTCAGGCGGAAGTGCTGCATCCGGAATATAAGGCCAAACCAAGGGTCTACTATATTGGCCTGCTCGATAAGTACTTCGTGGCCGGGGCTGTCTATGACCCCGAGGAAGACGAGTGCCTGGAAGGGGCTGACGTCACCCTGAACGATGCCAAGGGCAAGAAAGTCGCTTCCCTCAAGACCGATAATTTCGGGGACTTCTGGTTCGAAAGGCAGGAGCCGGGCACTTACTCCGTGGTCATCGAGAAAGCCGGGTATCTCCCCCGCACTATTGCCGACATCGATGCTACCAAAGATGTCAACGTGGGAGACCTGGAGCTTTATAAACAAGTTTAAATTTACCGCTTTATTTCAAAATTTATTCGGGGGTAAATTATGTCAGATAAAGTAAGAACTATCGTCAAAGGGCTTTCCTTCGGCGGCGTTACCGAAGACGCCAATGCCGGTATGGTTGACGTTAAAGACGGCAAAATAGTCAGAATAAGGCCTTTGCATTTCGACTGGAAGTACAAGGCTGAAGATTTAAATCCCTGGAAAATAGAAGCAAGGGGCCAGACCTTCGAACCAACTATGAGGACACTCCTGCCTCCCTATTCAATCGCCTATAAAAACCGCGTCTACTCCCCCAACCGCACCATGTATCCATTAAAGAGGGTCGATTGGAATCCCGACGGTGAGAGAAATCCGCAAAATAGGGGCAAGAGCCGCTACGTCAGAATCTCATGGGACGAGGCGACGGACATCATCGCCGCCGAGATAAAGCGGATACAGAAAAAATACGGCCCGACGGCTATCCTGGCACAGGCCGACGGCCACGGCGAGACCAAGACAATTCATGCCGCTCACGGGTGCTGCCGCCGACTGTTAAGGCTGATGGGCGGCTATACCTGGCAGACCCGCAACCCGGACAGCTGGGAAGGGTGGTACTGGGGTGCCAAGCACGTCTGGGGCTGCGAGCCGGTGGGCAAGCAGCGTAATAATACCAATATTCTCCCGGATATTGCGGAGCATTCCGAGATGATTTTATTCTGGGGCTGCGACCCCGAGACGACCACCTGGGGGTGGGGCGGCCAGACGGTCAGCCGTCTGTGCTACTGGTTTACGGAACTCGGCATCAAGCAGGTCTACGTCTGCCCCGACCTTAATTACGGGGCGGCTGTCCATGCCGATAAGTGGATACCCATCCTCCCCAATACCGATGCCGCCCTGCACCTTGCCATAGCCTATCAGTGGATTACCAATGGCACGTACGATAAAGACTATATAGCCACGCACGCGGAGGGATTCGACAAGTTCGAGGAATATGTACTGGGCAAAGAAGACAGTATTCCGAAGACCCCTACCTGGGCATCGAAGATAACCGGAGTGCCGACCAGGATAATCAAGGCGCTGGCCAGGGAGTGGGCATCCAGGACTACCGCGATATCGCACAGCAACGGGGGCCCCGGCATCAGGAGTCCGTACTCGACGGAGCCGGCCCGGCTCGAAGTTATTTTGCTGGGGATGCAGGGACTCGGTAAACCGGGACGTCACCAGCTGACCATGAT
>CAYYVO010000231.1:0-3849 GCA_964475175.1 uncultured Dehalococcoidaceae bacterium
CCGCTGTTCATCGGCTAAGCGAGCTAAACTGAATACTGAAAAAAGAAGGGGCATGGTTATAACGGCCGTGCCCCTTTTCTATTGATTTACGAATACGGATATTTTTTATCCCCACCACCCTACACCACGTTGGTTTTTATTCCTTTTTGTCTTGTCCCACCCTGCGGCCCTCGCGGCATCCTGTTATAAACCATCGTTTTACCCCACCACCCCACCGGGGAACAGCCCGCCGAGAGGGGTGCAACCCCTCTCAAACCTAACTCCCCCTCTCCAAATAAAAAATCGTAATCTTCTCTAATGTTCGGTTTGGAGAGGGGGATAAAGGGGGTGAGGTAATCACGAACTAAGGTTGAAAACTATTTCAAAAAAGGATTAGCCCGTATCTCCGTGGCGATAGTGGAGTCCGGGCCGTGGCCGGGATGGACGATTGTCTCGGGGGGTAACGTTAACAGCTTGGTGCGGATACCGTTAATCAGCTGGTCGTAGTCACCGTCTATCAGGTCATACCGGCCGATGCCGTAGTTGAAAAGGGTGTCACCGGTAAACACGTGGCCTTCTCCGTAAATGCTGATGCCGCAGGGCGTATGACCGGGGGTATGGAGAACCGTGAAATGAAGGTCACCGATATCTATACTGTCACCCTCGCCGAGAATTCTCTCCGGTTTGGGGGCGCCTTCGTAAGGCGGCTCGAAAATATAGCTGGGGGACTGTGGCAGGTACCTGGCGTATTCGGCGTGGACGGCTACACCGGCTCCGGTGGCCTCCTTTACCTGCGCTGCGGCGCCCACGTGGTCGGGATGGCGGTGGGTTAAAACGATAAGCTTTATCGTCAGCCCCAGCTTCTCTACGGCCCTCATGATTTCCTTGGGGTCGGCGCCGGGGTCGATTATCATCCCCTCTTTCGTCGCCTCCGAGCCGACGATGTAGCAGTTACTGGCAATCGGCCCCACCACGAGTTTCCTGACTATCAAGATACCCTCCAGCCATTCATAGAGATATCCCCATTATATCTTAAGCGGCGGTTTTTTTCATTCGGTCACTTGCGCCGCACCTGAGTATAAGTTAAACTGCTAATGACAGCCTCAACACTAATTGAGCCGTTCGGGGAGCCTATTTTGGCGGATATTCGTCCCTTTAACGGGGTACATTACAATCAGCCGCTGGTAAAAAACCTGGCGGCAGTCCTTTGCCCCCCGTATGACGTCATCACTCCTCAAATGCAACATGAACTTTACCAGCGCAGCGACTATAACTTTGTCCGCATAGAATTCGGGCGGGAACTCCCGGAGGACAAAGAAACAGACAACCGTTATACCCGGGCCGCCGCTACACTGGGGAAATGGCTGGAACAGGGAATCCTCCAGAAAGATAGCTCTCCTTCTTTCTACATCGATGACCACAGTTTCACCTGTCAGGGTAAATCATATCGGCGCCGCAGCATTAACTGCCTGGTCAGGCTTGAGGATTGGGATAAAATGATTGTCCGACCGCATGAAGGAACCCTGTCCAATCCTAAAGGCGACCGTCTAAATCTGCTCTGGAAGCTTCAGGCCAATACCAGCCCCATTATGGGTCTGTACGAGGATGGGGATGGGAAGATTTCATCGCTGCTTAAAGAGCAGACCAGCGGGAATCCTCTGTTGAGCAACCTTGATGTCAACGGTGATAGCCATCAATTACGGGCTATTACTGACATCGGAGCCATCGAAAATATACGGGACTGCTTTGCCGGCCATCCGCTGTATATTGCCGACGGCCATCACCGCTACGAAAGCGCCCTGGCTTTCCGGCGCGAACGGCGCGCCTTCGATAAATCGGCATCGGGGAACGAGCCGTACGATTTCGTGATGATGACGCTGGTAGATTTCGCCGACCCCGGACTGGTTATCCTGCCGGCACACCGTTTGATACGCGGCATATCGCCAACGGCGCTGGACGGACTGTTTTCCGCCCTCAAGGAATGCTTTATTGTAAAAGAATTGCCCTTAAACGAAGACCACGCTCTCGAACGGATTAACGACCTGCTGGTGGAGAAGCCCGGTGAAATAAGGCTGGTACTTTATGGCCTTAAAGAAAGAATGCTTATATCGCTCATCCTGCGTGATTTCAGCCTCGTAAGACCGATGTTCCCTGCCTTCCACTCCGAGCTGTACCGCACACTCGATGTGAGCATCATCGACCATGTTATACTCGAAGAGCTTATCGGCCTCACCCACGATAAGACAGGGGTATTTATCGACTATACGAATGATGCCCTGAAAGCCATCAAAAGGGTCGCGGAGCAGGAATACCAGCTGGCTCTCCTCGTCAATCCGGTTAAACCAGGCGTTATCAAGACTATTGCCGATAGCGGTGACCGCATGCCGAAAAAATCCACTTACTTCTACCCTAAGATACCGGCGGGACTCATTTTTTACCGCTTTGCTTAATGTAAAACATCCGCTTTTCACTACCTGCAGCTAGCGTCTGAACCTGTTTTTATAGTATAATATAGTGATTAACGGGCTATTTTTTACAGCGATTTTACGGGAAAAGCCCGTATAAAACATGGCATTGCTCAGGAGGAGAAGTCGTGCTGGTTGAGGATGAATTAGCAGGTTTTTCACCACAACGGGATACCGCTCTCACGATAGGTGTCTTCGATGGCGTACATCTGGGTCATAAAAAGTTGATTGCCGAATTGCTGAAACAGGCTGCTCAGCATGACCGACTCTCCGGCGTGGTTACTTTCCGTCAGCACCCAGAGGAAGTACTTTCTCCAAAGAAAAACCTGCCTTTCCTGACCGATATTGAAACCAGGGTAAGCCTGCTTGAAAAAGAAGGTGTTGATTTCATTGTGCCCCTGTCCTTTACTAAAGAACTGGCCGAACTCGGTGCCCGTAATTTCATCGGTCTCGTTCAAAAGCAGCTAAAAATGCGCGGGCTGGTTATCGGCTCTGACTTTGCCCTCGGCAAAGGACGTGAAGGCAACCCCGAAGCCCTTGAAAAACTTGGACGGGAGATGGGATTCAGCGTGACGGTGGTACCTCCGCTCATGATTGACGGCGAGGTGGTCAGCAGCACTACGATTCGCAAAGCCATGGCCGCCGGCGATATGAAGAAAGTCCGTAATTTATCCGACCGCTACTTCCGCCTCCACGGCAAGGTGATTACCGGCACCGGACGCGGTGAGACTTTAGGTTTCCCCACCGCCAATCTAAACGTTAACTCCGGGCAGGCGCTGCCTCCGGACGGCGTGTACGCCGGGCAGGCCCGTATCAACGGCAAGTTATACCATACTATGACCAATGTGGGACGTAATCCTACTTTCGGCAAGAACGAGCGTACCGTCGAGGCTTACCTGGTCGATTACAGTGGTGATTTATACGGCCAGGACCTGACTGTCGATTTTGTGGCCCGGATACGTGATGAGAAGAAATTCCATAATGTTGAAGATTTGAAAAAGCAGGTAGCCGAGGATGTCAGGCAAGGAAAAGAGATACTTGAATCCACAGGTGCAAACTAGCGATGACAGGCGTTAATACATCATTAAGTACGACTGAAATAAATACCCTGCTCCGACGGGCGGTGGCTGAAATCATCGTCGAAGAAGAAATGGTCAAGCTGCTCAAGTCCGGCAAGAAGCTGCGCCTGAAAGAGGGACTCGACCCCTCCGCTCCCGATATCCATCTGGGGCACATGGTGATGCTCAGGAAAATGCGCCAGTTCCAGGAGTACGGTCACCAGGTAGTACTCATCGTAGGGAACTGGACAGCCCAGATAGGTGACCCCTCCGGGGCATCGGTTACCCGGCCCATGCTTTCCGCCGAGCAGGTAAAAGCCAATGCCGAGACCTACATGAACGTTGGC
>CAYYVO010000232.1:0-3830 GCA_964475175.1 uncultured Dehalococcoidaceae bacterium
ATTCCCACCTGGAAACCTGTGTAGTACATATCATGGAACCAGTTTTTACGAATGGCGATATTGCCGCCCTGGCCGATATTTAGACCCGTCCCGCCTTCACCGGGAATTCCAGCAATAGTGCCGTCAAACTCATTGTATTCGATAACGCCGTTAACCAGCGGAGTTGCCGTCCAGAAGACGCCGTCCCCGTAACCATTAAACTTGTTATAGGCGATGCGCAGGCGATCAAAAGGACCGCCCCCGGTATAGATGGTGTGGTCTCCTTGGTCCTGGAAAAGATTAAAGTCAATCAACATATCGGTGTGACTGCCACCCCCGAACTGTATCACACCCTGGGTAGCGGCACGAGATGGGTTATCGAAAATACAGTTAGTGAGATGGAAGCCGTTGGCATCTGCGTAGGTATCTATTATTCGGCCGCCGGCTCCTGTGAATTTAAAGCCGTCAACAGTGATGCTGTCGGCTTGAGGGTTGATGGCATAAAGGCCGTTGTGAGACAATATCGTTTCTGCGCCTCTGGCGCCGGGGGTCTCTGTGGGATGCGTGCCTACTACCGGGTGAACGCCGGCATTGGCACCCCGCAGGGTCAGGCCTGATTTGTTGATTATGAGCATCTCATTATACGTGCCCGCAGCCACATTAATGGTGTCGCCGGGAGAAGCAGCGATAATTGCAGCCTGGATAGTGGGCTGGTCAGCGGGAACATTTATCGTCGTTGCTGCCGCTGCCGGGGCTGCCGTTACCAGGGTAAAGCTCAGCGCCAGTATCAGAATAATTAAAACATTAAGCATCTTTCTTTTTGCATTTGAAATTTTCCTCTCCCTCTACCTCACCTAAAACTCAATCTGCTCTATCGTACCCTTGATACGATAGTAATCAGGCGCAGCGCTATCGGGATGGGCGACGATTATTTCTACGTCGCCGCTTTTGTTGGTGCCGACACTGCCGTCAGCCTGGAACTTCCACTGGCACGGGCCTATCTGGGTAAGCATGGTTATCTCACTGCCGTACCAGTAGTCCACGGTCAGTGCTGTCACAACGCCCGCGATGGTGTAGTTTATCTGACCCAGCACGGCATTGATCGAGTTAACCGTGACCGTACCGGGGTCGCCGACAGCTGCGGAAATAATCACATCACTGGCATCGACAACGCCATCATCATTGGCGTCTGCCAGCGGCCAGTAGCGCGTTTGATAAGTGTGAGTCCCCGGGCCGAGGGGAGCGCCGCGCGCCGCCGCATCTTCCGGAGGGGTATCTAAATGGGTAAGGGCAAGCAGCGATCGCTCATCGACATCAAGCTGAAGTCCTCCCGGTGAGCATTGTTCCAGAGTTATTAATCCGATTATGGGATTATTGGATGCGTTTATCACCGGTATGGATATCAGGAATTTATCACCCACAGCTATTTCGGTGGCTACCTGGAAAGCGGTGTTCTGGTCAGCGGTGGAAACGTGAGCCCTACCGATAACTGAGCCGTCGGTATAGGTAACGTCATCGATATCAAAGCCAACACTGTCCACCAGAATTGACTGACTGACAGCTACAGGTATCTCCCCGGAAATATCTCCGGCAAGAACGGTGCCCATAGCGGCGCCGGACCCTATTGCTATGCAGAATATAACCAGTAGCCATAAGGGAATAGATTTTCCCAGCTTCCCCCGTTTAATACCGCGGGCAAGCCGGCCATTCATTTCATATTTATTCATAAGAAACGAGCCTCCCTTTTTAGCGGTTGTCTTCTATAAAAATTACCAGCAATCTTTTTCTATAAGAATGACCTAGCTTAAAGATACATCCGGATTTTCGGCAAGTGAAGAAGTAGTATTTCAGAGTCCTGTTCTGTATGTTTTGTAAAATAACTAGGCGTTTATTGGTTTATCCGAAGGATGTCTGCACAGGTTCAGGACAGTTACAAAGCATATTTTAGTTATGGTAACTTTGCATAAATATTATTATGGTCTGAATTTGCCAAAAAACAGAGATACGCCTGTTCTTTCCATATTTTCAGTTGAACGTATTTAATTCTTCTTAGAAGTGATATAATCAACGCGTTTAAAACGGTTTGAAGGAGGTCCGGGATGAATGTTATCTGGATTGTAGCTGATACAGTGAGGACAGATGCGGTAGCCGCCTACGGAAACAAAAAGATACATACGCCGGCTTTGGACGCCCTCGCCGCTAGAGGGGTGCGCTTCGACCGTCACTATATAGCATCGTTCCCCACCATGCCCGCCCGTGCCGACTTCATGACCGGCCGCTGGACGATGTCGTATATGCAGTGGGAGCCGCTGCCTCATGATGAAATAACGTTGGCCGAGATTATCTCCTCCAGGGCTATCAATACGACGGCGATAGTCGATACCCCGTTCTTCCTGCGCGATGGTATGGGATATGACCGAGGTTTCCTGACCTTTAACGAAATCCCGGGACACTATTACGTCGCCAAGGGTGGCGGCCGGCGCCGCATGGATGCAATAGACGTGCGCCCGCCCATCCGCATGGAAAAGGACTGTTTCGCGCCGCAGACATTCTCCAAAGCCATGCAGTGGCTGGAGCTCCACTATAAGGATGACTTTTTCCTCTTCATCGATACCTGGGACCCCCACGAGCCCTGGAATCCGCCCAACTACTACACGGAAATGTACTGGCCGGAGTACAAGGGCGAGATGATACGTCCCCTCTACGGCTATATGAAAGACGACCCCAATATGACCGAGGAATACGTCAAACACGCCCAGGCCTGCTACATGGGTGAGATGACAATGGTGGATACCTGGGTGGGCAATCTGCTCGGGCAGGTGGAGAGGATGGGACTGATGGAGAATACGGCCATCATCTTCACCACCGATCACGGCTACAACTTCGGTGAGCACGGCGGTCTCTACGGCAAGATGGTCTTCGCCCACGGCGAGGGGCTGGACGACGAACGGGGAGAAGGCGCCTGGGCACGCTCGCCGTTATATAACGAGGTAACCCGCATCCCGCTAATAATGTACGTTCCCGGCGTGAAGCCCGGCATTTACTCGAACCTGACATCGATTGTCGACCTGATGCCGACCGTCCTCGACCTCATGGGGTTTCCCGTTCCCGACCGCGTCCAGGGGGAATCGCTGGTGCTGGTGCTGAAAGACACGTCCCGGCCGGGGCGCGACTACGTTGTGAGCTCTCAGCCGTTCATCAACACCGGGGACGAGGACCAGGTGGTCGACCATATCCTGCGAAAGTCGATTGTGACATCCATGTCCACCATCACCGCTGGCGACTGGACGCTGTTGTACGACCCGGAACCGGGCGGTTCGGAACTTTACAATGTAAAGGAAGACCCGGACGAGACTAAAAACGTTATCGCCCGACATCCGGATGTGGCAAAAGAGATTCACAGGACGTTCGTGGAGTTCCTCAAAGAGACGAAAGTCCCGCAGCGCCTGATGGAGCCGCGCCTGGAACTGAGACTATAGCTGTCTAACGAAGCCGGTCCTGGGGAAATTATGCCAGGCTTTGAAAAGCCGATTGGATGGCCCGGACAGTGAAATCGATATCCTCATCGGTGTGGGCGAGTGATATAAAGACGGCCTCGAACTGGGAGGGCGGCCAGTAAATACCTTCCGAGAGCAGCTGCCGGAAGAACCTGCCGAATAATTCGGTATCGGACTGACGGGCCGATTCGTAGTCGGTTACGGCATTGCCGCAGAAGAATATAGTAAGCAGCGACGCTATACGCGATACGTTATATATAATGCCGTTCCTGGAGGCAGCTGCGGTGATTCCTTTACACAGATTCGTTGCCTTTTCTTCAAGCTGATTGCAGGTATCCGGCTGCTGTAATACCT
>CAYYVO010000233.1:0-3827 GCA_964475175.1 uncultured Dehalococcoidaceae bacterium
CCCGTACGCTGTTAAAATTTGGTAAAAAGCCGTTTTCCGCCTTCAGCGACAGATAATAAGGCCGGCCGCCGGCCAGCTGGGTGCCGATGGCATAGACCGGATATCCCGGGTCCGGCACCAGAGCGGTATCTCCGGGGTCGATAAAGCAAAAGGCGATATGGCCGATGCCTTCTTTCGAACCGATAAGCGGCAGCACTTCTGTCTCCGGGTCGAGGGTTACATCAAAACGCCTCTGGTACCAGTCAGCAATTGCCTTGTGTAACTCAGGCAGCCCTTCCGATTCCGGGTAACGGTGATTGGCGGGATTCTGGGCTTCTTTACAGAGTCTCTCAATTATATGAGGGGGTGTCGGCATATCAGGGTCGCCGATAGCGAAGCTGACTACCTCCTCGCCCTTGGCTTTTTTTTCGGCAATTTTCTTACTAATTTCCACAAACAGGTATGTCTTTAAGTTCTCAATTCTTCTGGCTACCTTCATAAGTAACTCCTCAATCAGGCCATTTTCCTTCGAACACCGTAGCCGCCGGACCTCCAAGCACAACCTCACCCTTCCCGTTCCACTCTGTGTTCAGCGTGCCGCCGGGCAGTCTGATATCTGCCCTCGAACCTGTGTAGCCGAGAAGCTTGGATGCTACGGATATAGCACAGGCTCCGCTGCCGCACGCCAGAGTTTCCCCCACGCCGCGCTCCCAGACACGGGCTTCCAGATGCGTATTATCGACTACCTGTACTACTTCAAAGTTAGTCCTCTTGGGAAATACCGGTAAATTTTCTACTGCCGGTCCGATAACGTTTAGCGGGAAATCAGAAACTGACTCGCGGATAAAGTGGACAGCATGTGGATTCCCCATCGAGACGAGATTTAACGATAAGTCAATTCCATCCACAGACACGTTATAACTGAGCATATTCTTTATGTCAACTACACCACCCCTTCCAGCCTCGAGCTTTACCGGGATTTTATCGGCGGAAAAATGGGGTTTACCCATATTGGCCCAGAACTTGGTAATCTCGCCGCCGCTTTTCTCGAACGTAACCCGGCTGATGGCAGCTGCCGTTTCTACAGTTATCGCATCGGTTTCGGTCTTTGCCAGTCCCTTTTCCAGGATATACTTGGCAATACAGCGTATGCCGTTGCCGCAGGTCTCGGCCTCGGAGCCATCGGCATCAAAGGTACGCATACAATAATCCGCCGTATTAGACGACATAAGTAACAAAAGACTATCGGCCCCTATCCCAAGGTGACGATCGCATATGGCGATAGCCAGTTCCGTCCAGTTACGCTCAATATTGCGGGCATCTATCACGACAAAATCATTGGCTGCGCCCTGCATCTTGGTGAAATCCATTCCCTATCTCGCTTCCCAGTATCGCTTTATTCGCTGCTTAAGGATTCTTTCAATACCTGCTCTATATCTTCATCAGAGTCACGCTGGATATCGAACCAGTGTATTTTTTCATCAGCCGGACGGAACCAGGCATACTGGTGCCGGATAAACCGGTGCGTATCCGTCTTTATTTTCCGCACGGCTTCTTCCAGAGTTAGCTCGCCTTTTATAAATTGTACGACCTGCCGGTAACCTATTCCTGACATGGCTGGTAAATCTACATCATACCCGATTTTCAGTAAATTTTCCACTTCATGGACGAGTCCACGCTCCATCATGTCGTCAACTCTACGGTCAACAATATGATAGAGCTCTTTACGGTCGGCAGTGAGTCCAATGACGAACGAATTAAAAGAAGGCGCCTGCTTACGCCCCAGCTCTGAAAAAGGTTGATTTGTCCTGGCGTGTACTTCCAGCGCCCTGATGACCCGCCTCACATTGCGGCGGTCTATCTTAGCGGCGGCATCCGGGTCTACTTTAACGAGTTCCTGATACAGTTCATCGATGCCGCCTTCGCTTGCCTTCTTCTCCACATTATACCTGAATTGGGGGTCTGGAGAAACCCTGGGAATCTGCCAGCCTTCCAGCACCGCCTTGATGTATAAGCCACTGCCCCCCACCAGAAAAGGCAGACGATTGCGTTTGTATATATCGTGGATGGCCTGATAAGCCAGCTCCTGATACTGGACCAGACTGAAGTCATCGCTTGGGTCAATAATATCAATAAGGTGGTGAGGTACTTGTGAGAGTTCCTGCGGGTTGGGTTTGGCCGTGCCGATATCCATGTGGCGGTATATCTGGCGGCTGTCGGCGCTGACTATTTCTCCGTTGAAGACGCCGGCAAGATAGAGAGCCAGGCGGCTCTTGCCGATGCCGGTGGGACCGACAATGGCGACGAGACGTTTCATGTTATCAGGAAATACCCCGTACCTCCGAGGTCTGCTGGACTATCTTAGTAAAGTCATCGATTTTCAGGCTGGCTCCGCCTACCAGAGCGCCGTCAATCTCTCGTTTGCTCATTAATCCAGCGATATTCTCGGCGGTAACGCTACCGCCATAAAGTATCCTGACATTATCGGCTATATCGTCGCCGTGCTCTTTTCTGACCAAATTCCGGATAAATCCGATAGTCTTTTCGGCTTCATCGCTGGTGGCCGACTTTCCTGTGCCGATAGCCCATATCGGCTCGTACGCAATAACCATTCCGCCGGAAAAGTAGTCCCGGTTGGAACATGCCGTTAACTGGCGGGTCAGCACTTTCTCCGTTTCTCCCGCCTCGTTTTCCTCCAGCGTTTCACCGACACACATGATGGGTTTCAGGAGGTGAAGAACGGCAGCCATGACTTTTTTATTGACAATTTCATCGGTCTCACCGAAAATCTGGCGGCGCTCGGAGTGGCCGATGATGACGTATTCGCATAATTCGGCCAGCATCAGCGGAGAGATTTCACCGGTATATGCCCCGCTCTTTTCATAGAACATGTTCTGGGCACCCAGCTTGACCGTACTACCCTTTACTATGAGTTTACCGGAGGCCAGTGAAACAAAGGGAGGACAGAGAACTATCTCAACGCCCTTAAAGGCATCCAGATTGGGAACCAATGATTTCATTAAGTCTGTGGCGGTATCGACGGTTGTGTTCATTTTCCAGTTTCCGGCTATCATCGGCATACGCATTGTCGTTTCTCCTATGCTCCGAACTTTTTAAGCTTTCCGGCGTTTGCCATTGCCAGCGGCATTATCTGGTTGGAACTGATTCTCCCCAGGCCGCCGGCGAGGAATGTTGGCTCTGAAAATCTCCATACCGCATCTTTACGGCAGTGCTCCGAGCAGATTAAAACGGGTACCGAATGCCAGCTGTGACCGCGGTATACCGCCGGTGTCGAATGGTCGCCGGTGACCACCAGCACATCAGGCTTCAACGATTCCAGTGACGGTATAATGGAATCGACCTGCTCCAGGGCTTTTACCTTGCGGGCGAAATCGCCGTCTTCACCGGCGGAATCCGTTGCCTTTACGTGCATGAAAAAGAAGTCATAATCATTATAGTGCTGTTTCATCGTCTTGACTTCGTCATCGAGGGAAGTCCCGGTTTGCGCGATTTCCATACCCACCAGCCTGGCCAGGCCTCGGTACATAGGATAAACAGCTATAGCCAGGGGATTAAGTTTATAAATTTCCTGCATGGAGGGGAATTGCGGTTTTATAGCGAAACCGCGCAGCAATACCATATTTGCCGGACTATGTGTGGCGAGAGTTGCCTTGGCTTCATCGACGAATTTACTGGCAATATCGGCCATTTTTTTCGATTCGGGGTTCAGGTCTTTAATAGCCAGCGGGGCTATGCCCGTTCGTGAGGGGTCGGACTCGGTAACGTCGGGAGACAGTCCTTCGCCCCTGAAGACGGCGACGAACCGATGCTCCCGCACCGGATATACC
>CAYYVO010000234.1:0-3811 GCA_964475175.1 uncultured Dehalococcoidaceae bacterium
TTCTTCCATGCGGTGTGTAATGTAGATGATGCCGTATTTTTTCTTCTTCATGTGGGGCACGACATACTTACAGAACAGGAAGTCGCTTTTCAGGTTCAGGGCGAATACCTTATCCCAGGCCTCTCCGGTCAATTCTTCAATAGGTATATGGGGCGCAATTCCCCCGGCATTATTGACCAGGATATCTATCTGGCCATATTCTTTTAAGACGTTTGCCACGGTATCGCGGACCTGTGTTTCAATGGTGACATCGCATTTTATAGCTATCGCGGTCCCACCCGCTTTCTTGATTTCAGCTACGGCTTCTTCCGCCTCCTTGATGGCGATATCGGCGATGGCCACGGAACAGCCTTCCTCGGCGAATTTTACGGCCATGCCCCTTCCCATTCCCTTACTGCCTCCGGTGATGATGGCAACTTTGTCTTTTAATAACATCGATGTGCTCCCTGTAATGAATTTTTCTGTTTCTGTTTAATCCGGTGTGTCTCCAACACGTGAGTATTTGGCCGTTACGGCGATATCTACGAATAGCACGGGTTTGGTAATCCTGGCGAAGTTCAGGGGGCCGTGTAACAGCCCGGCCGGAATGTAGACGGCTGTGGGTTGAGTAACAACGTGCTTTTCTCCCTCTTCACCCAGGGAAATTTCTATTTCTGCATCGAAATCGCTGGAATCTTCAGGATTAGCTGAGAAAAAGTGCAGATACTGGGGAAACTCGTGCTGGTGGGGCTGGGTTATCATTAACCGGGGCTGCGTTAGATAGATGCAGTCGATGGAGAAGTGGCCCCCGCCGAATGTCTCCAGGTGCCGGGTGCTGGTAATCGTGGCGCCCTCTCTTTTCGGATTTGGTTTAACACATTCGGTGGTATAATATTTTCCGTATTTAGTCGTCATATATCTCCTTCTATTCTTTTTAAAGAGGCTTGAGGCGCGGCGGCTTTTTCAGGGTGTGCCAGTACGTTTTCCAGCCTACCTCATCGGGGGGGATAAGTCGGCGGAAACGACCTTTCGAGACGGCTTCTTCTGCAAGCTCTATGAAGCCCGGAGCGACATGCTCATCGATGATTTTAGTGATAGAAGACCAGTCCACCTCTATAGCGCCGCGGGGGCAAATCTGCTCGCAGTACCAGCAGTGGTCGCACCTTTTTCTTAAAACAGGCGGGGTGGCGGACATATCGATACTGTTGGTGGGGCAGTTATCGATGCAGAGGGTACATTTGGGAAAGAGGCACTTCTCTTTATTGAATTTAAAGTTAAAAGTCCTGAGTCCCGTCTGCTCCAGTCGCTCTGCTTCCGGCTCATATCCGCTGCGCTTTTGCTTTTTCATTTGCCAGCCGCTGCCCCTCCCCGGATAGAGTTCATCGTACTCACTTCCCCTCGGCAGGGTGGGGATAAGGTCGGATTCTCCGGCGTATATCCTGCGGCTACGCTCCGCCATCTCCCTGCCGAATACCCTCGCTTCCTCAAGGTCTATTTCATCGGGGTGTCCGTCGGTGAAATAGGGTTTGGGCTTTTCCGGCATGGTGACGGAACAGTACCAGTTATTCCAGCCGATAACTGTGAGACCTTTCTGTATCATCATCGGTACGACCCTGGCCAGGAAATGACCGGGGAGGAGGCCGTGGGTGCAGAAGGCGAAACCATGCTTGCCCTCGATGTCGTTCATGGTGTACTCGATGAAGTTCATAACGTTTGACGGCTCACGACGGTGCCAGACCGGGGCGCCAAGTCCGATTAAGTCATAGAGGGAGAGGTCGGGCGTATCAACGTCCCTTAGGCGGGCGATGTCGCACGTGTCCCCGCCTTCATTAATGCCGGACTGTATGGCTTCAGCTAGCTTCTTTGTGTTTCCCGTCTGGGAGAAGTAAATAACAATACTTTTCATGTTCGTTATTGAGGAATAATCTCAGGGAGGCCGGGCAGCTTAGTGGTCATCCACCCTGTGGCGTCCTTGCCGATGTGGTACATATCGCCAATCATGGTGAACGGCGCTTTCCCATCTTTCATTCTTACCATGGGATGAACGGCGTAGACCTCACCCTCCAGGATAGTCCACTCCATGTAGTCGCGTTCGTGGGGGCCGGCGGTGATATAAGGGGCATCCCCATAAGACAGCCCCACGGCATGCCCGAGTTTATCGCACTCGAAGCCCCATTCGTCTACCAGGTTTTCAATCATCTGTCCGGCGGCGGTAATTTCGATGCCGGGTCGGAAATCGCGCATTACCATTTGCCGCATTTCCGCCCACAGCTCGAACATCCTTTTATACACGCCTTCCGGTTTTTCCCACCAGTAGCCCCGTATCATCTGGGCGCCGTAGCCGGCGTTCCGGGTGAACTCCGGGGAAAAGGTTACCGGGTTGGGCTTCTCTATCACGCCGGGGCCGGGACGGTAGGGATAGGCCGCCTCGGGTCGACTATGAATGAGGACAATACGGTCGATGATATCATTGGCGTCGAGGATTTCGTTGGCCTTTTCGGCGGCCTCGGCCTCGGTCATACCCGGTTTCAGGTTGGCCAGGAAAGTCTCGTGGGCGAGGTCGGAGATTTTTATGGCCTTGTCCATAACGGCCAGCTCCTCTTCGCTCTTGGGGCCGCGTATCTCGCCGAACAGGCGGTGTGCCTCCACCAACTGAGCGTCTGGGCACAAATCGTTGAACGTCTGGTACTCGAAAACCGGCCAGAACCGGAAGCTATCGATGCCGATTTGCGTTTTCTGCAGATGGAAGTCGGTAATCAGTCTGGCGGCGTCTGCGGCCAGGTTTGCCGATGAGTATACATCTTCCGCCGGCAGCCAGCAGCCCTGCTTGACCAGCATCTCTCCCGTCAGGCCGGTGTTGCTGGGTACTAAAAATACGGGCTCTCCATCGGCCGGAAAGATGAGCATGTTCTGCTTGTTGCCCCATACCTGTGTCAGGTAATGGACGGGAACGCCAAGCTGCGTCCCCCCGTAGACGATGAGCGCCGAAAGCCCGGCTTTCTGCAAGGTTTTTCTCAGCAAATTATAGCGGCGGTCTTTTTCTTTCAGGCTCAATTCCGGCATTTTTCTCCTCCTCTTTCCGGGTTACCACTCTCGTTTCATCTTCTTCGCCAGCTTGATAACCCTCTCCTCGCTGTCGTAACCCTGGTCTATGAAAAGCAGTTTGTCCCTTTCTTCGTCGGATACCATATCCTGGAAGGACTTTTCCGTATGCGTGGGCGACTGCTCGACGGTTACCATGATGAAAGGCCGGGTGACGTCCCTGATTATCCAGGGGCCGTGGATGAAATCGGCGGGCAGATAGACCATGTTGGAGGTGGTGAGGATATGCTTTTCCATTTCCGGGCCCAGGCAGAACTCAACCTCGCCGCCGAGGTCGAGGGGATTGTCCGGGTCGGTGCCCAGATGCATCACTACCTCGGGGAACTTGTGCTTGTGCGGGCCGTGGCCCATGTCCTCCCAGGAGGAAACGCCGGGCAGTCCCTCGGGGACTTTAGGGACCCAGTGGATATAATACTGATGACTGCCAATATAAGCGCCTTCGTTGACTTGCTCATCCGCAAACGCAACGACTGCCCCGGTGCCGGGCGGATTCCACGGTCTCGGCCCGGATAATATGTATTTATCGTACTTTGTCTCGGCCATAATACTAATCTCCTGGACTCTGAGTGAAAGCCTGCATCTGATTTTACTCTCGCGGGAATAGATAAATCAATATATATAATTTTGCCTTTTTCTCAACCATCGTCGGAAGAAAAATTTCACCCTTCGACAAGCTCAGGATGAGCGGACGTATTTACCGCTCATGGTGAGTCGACGTATTTACCGCTCG
>CAYYVO010000235.1:0-3793 GCA_964475175.1 uncultured Dehalococcoidaceae bacterium
ATGACGACCTGCGGGTCAGCTTCCTCGACGTAGGGGAGGGGGACGCCGTTTTCATTCAGAAGGGCAGCCGGCAGGTGCTGGTGGACGGCGGGCCGAGTCCACAGGCAATAACAAATGAGCTCGGCAAGCAGATGCCTTTCTGGGACAGGACTATCGATTTGCTGGTGCTGACGCATCCCCATCAGGACCACCTCGCCGGGCTGGTGGAAGTGCTCCGGCGCTACCGGGTAGGCCGGGTGCTCTATGCCCCTCAGGACTACGAGTCGCCGTTATATGACGAGTGGCTGCGGCTTATCGATGAAGGGGGGATACAGAGCACGTTAGCCTGTTCCGGTCAGCATATCGACTTGGGTGAGGGCACCGTTATGAAAGTGCTCCATCCGCCGGAAAAACTTATAGCGGGCACCGATTCGGATATCGATAATAACAGCGTGGTACTGCTCTCAAGCTTTGGGGAAGTGAGTTTCCTTCTGACCGGCGATATCATGAACGAGGTCGAGCGTGAACTCGTCAGAGAGCATGCCGGTATTGCCTGCGATGTTTTAAAAGTAGCCCACCACGGCTCGGATACGTCTACAACATCCGGGTTCCTGGCGGTGGCAAGCCCGCGTGCTGCGGTCGTGTCCTGCGGCATAGAAAACAGGTTCGGCCACCCGGATGCAGAAGTGATTGACCGGCTGAAGGTAGAGGTCGGTTTCGATAATATCTACTGCACCGATGAACACGGCACGATAGAGTTTGTCACCGATGGGAAGCGGCTGTGGGTAGAGGTGGAAAGGTGAAAACGTATAGAATATATGCGGAAAACGACCGAAAGTGTTATTCCATAGAACTCTCAAACAGGAAAAGGGAGTAATGATTCACGCCGACGAGAGACTGGGAAAGAATTTATCGACAGAAGGGTGACCTGAAATTCAGTGTTTTACCCAGGATAATCAGGGCTGCGAGGCTTTTTAAGGAACAGAATTACGAAAAAATTCTTGACCTCGGCTGCGGTACGGGGAAACATGGCATCTATCTGGCCAGGAAGGGATTCTCGGTATATGCTACCGATATGTCACCAACCGGCCTGAAGATAGCTAGGGAAAAGGCCGAGTCCCTGGGTCTACAAAATATCCGTTTTCAGCAATATGACATGAGGAGCATCCCGTTCCCGGGTGGTTTCTTGGATGCTGTTATCTGCACCTGGGCTATATATCATGGGACAGTCGAACAAATTCAAAAAACGGTCGACGAAATATACCGGGTGCTCGGGTCAAATGGCACCGTTATTACGGACTTACTGTCGGTAACTACTGAATCGTACGGAGCTGGCCGCGAAATCGAGAAAGGCACGTTTGTTGGAGCCAAATATAACGAAGAAGATGTACCGCACCATTACTCGACAAGGGAAGAAATTCCCCGAATTTTCTCGGATTTTCGCCAATGTAAAGTGAGAATGTCCACCAAGACCTATACAGATGAGAAGGGTGAGAAGCATTATAGCAAGCGTTTCAACGTTACAGCCGTTAAGTGACTTTTTTATGCTTCATCGTTTTCAGTGTTGTATAATAAAAGCAAGTCTAAATACGATGGAGCCAGCCGGTTGACTGTTCCTGTTGAAGCCTATCTGGATATCGAGACCACGGGCCTATCCAGTTCGGACTGCATCATTACCGTGGTGGGTATTTATCTCTGTAACGGTGATGATTCCCGGTGCGTCCAGCTGGTGGGCAGGGATATCACCGCCGATGGCATTCTGGAGGCTCTCGAGGGCGTCGATACTATCTATACGTATAACGGCAGGAGATTCGATTTGCCTTTTATTCATGCCTGCCTGGGGCTAAACCTCGAAGATATTTTTGACCACCGTGACCTAATGTACGACTGCTGGCGTTACAGTCTGCGCGGCGGTTTCAAGGCGGTAGAGCGGCAGCTGGGGATAGAGCGTAAGCTTAAAGAGGTGGACGGATTACAGGCGGTAAGGCTTTGGTGGCGGTATGTCGAGTCTTTCGACCTGGAGGCCCTGGACACGCTGCTGGAGTACAATAAAGAAGACGTGGTAAATCTAAAAGAGCTAAAGGAACGGCTGGTGGTGGACTGGTGAGTTTTTAAACATTAAGGGAGGTTGATAAATGGCGCGATACGCTGAAGATATGCTGATAGACAAGAAAGACCAGCTTGAAAAGGTTGAGGGCATTTGCCTGCCGGACGAGATAATCCGGGCGGTGTACGATTTAAAGGGTCACGGAACGGGATTTCTGGGCATCACCGACAAGCGTATTATCTACTTTGACAAGGAATTCATGAAGAAAAGGAAGGCGATTGTCAGCATCCCGCATTATCAAATAACTTCGGTCGCCAGCGAGGACAACTCGGGGCTATTATCAAGAAGGGATTCTTCGTGGGGGATACCCTGACGGTCACTCCTGTCGGGATGGAGCCGGCTACGTTCGAGTTCCGGGGCGGCGAGAAAGCCCACGCCGCGCATAATATGTTGATGGAGTATATGCTGGCGTAGGGGGTTTTACAGACCTATTCCAGCCCTTTCCTCACCATGATGCAGACGTTCCGCGAAAACATCTTAACCGGCAGCTTGTAAGAGGCTTCCGGAAATGATTTCATAACCTCGAATCCGGCCTTGCGGGTCATTTCCTCCACTTCTCGGTAGGAGAACAGGTAGTAGTAGCGGTAGAGTGTCCTGTTTTTGCTTCTCCAGGGTACCAGCGTATCCTTTGTTTTCAGCCAGAACCTGGGCTGCCAGCGGTTCCAGACGGTGATAAACGCCTCGCCGCCCGGCCTGAGCACCCGCCGCAGTTCCCTGCATGCTTCCAGTCTTTCTTCCTTGTCATCGATATGGTGGTAAGTGGCCACGGCTATAGCCCAGTCGAAAGAGCTATCGGCGTAGGGGAGCTGCCGGGCATCGCCTTCCACGAGATTGAAGTCCAGTTTGAATTTATCTGCGTACTTTTGTGCCAGCCGCAGCATCCCGGAAGAAAAATCGATGCCGTGGAGTTCGAAGCCGTCTTTAAACGGCAGGAAATCCGGTCCGTGGGCGCAGCCAATGTTGAGCAATCGACCCTGCTGCCACTTTTGCGCCAGCGTCTCCAGCTCGGAGCGGAATATCGAGCGGTGGCGGAAGTTATACCACCCCGAAGCAATCTGGTCGAAAATATATCTCATTGTTGACATAAGCGGAAATCTGCTAAACTGGGAATAAATGCCTCTTTTTATATTAGGGTGAATATGAGGAAGTTTGCAAGAACTATATCCGGTGTGACGCCGCTGGCGGTAATGACCATGCCGCGGGAATGCCCCGGCCAGTGCCTTTACTGTCCGACATATGCGGATGCTCCTCAGAGTTACACGCCGGAATCACCGGCGGTGCTGCGGGCCAAGTCTCGTGACTATGATGCCTGGCAGCAGGTGGAACTGAGGCTGAGAATATTTTCGGACATGGGGCATCCCACGGATAAAATCGAGCTTATTATCATGGGCGGCACTTTCCTGGCACATCCCGTAGAGTACCAGTATGAATTTGTCAAGGGGTGCTACGACGGACTGAACGGCGTGGTATCGAATAATCTGGAAGAAGCCAAGCGACTCAACGAAACGGCCGAACACCGCGTGACCGGACTCTGCATAGAGACCAGGCCGGACTGGTGCGGTCAGGTAGAGATAGAGCGGATGCTGGAGTTCGGCGCCACGCGGGTAGAACTGGGCGTGCAGACACTGAGCGACGATATTTACCGACTGGTGCGGCGGGGTCATGGGGTTGAGGATGTGGTCCGGGCCACCGCGCTTTTACGGGAGT
>CAYYVO010000236.1:0-1150 GCA_964475175.1 uncultured Dehalococcoidaceae bacterium
CCCGCGCCCAGAAGCTCATCGCCGGCGACTTCGTTACCGTGAACGGCCGCACGGCAAGGTCGAGCCACCGGCTGGAAGCTGGCGACCGCGTCGTCGTCGAGATACCCCCCGAGTCGCCCCCCTCCCTGGTACCGGAGGATATTCCATTGAATATCGTTTACGAGGACGCCGACCTTCTCGTGGTGGACAAGCCGGCCGGTCTGGCCGTTCATCCTGCCCCGGGCCACCCCTCCCATACCCTCGCCAACGCCGTCCTGAACTACCTGCCCGCCCTCGCGGAGGACGGGGACGCGCTCCGACCCGGCATTGTCCATCGACTCGATAAAGATACCTCCGGACTGCTCGTCGTGGCGAAAAACCGCGTTGCCCAGACAAATCTTTCCGACCAGTTTAAGTCGCGCGCCGTATCCAAGTCCTACCTGGTGCTGGTCAAGGGTAAATTGACGCCGGAAAAGGGCATAATCGAGGCGGCGATAGGGCGAGACCCGCGCCACCGGCAGCGCATGGCGGTGGTCGCTAAAGGGCGGGAAGCCCGCACCGAGTATACGGTAGTCAAGTATATCGGCGGTTACACGCTGCTCGAGATTAAACCGGAGACGGGGCGTACCCACCAGATACGGGTGCACCTGGCGGCAATTGGGTTCCCGGTAGTAGGGGACGCTACCTACGGGGTAAAGTCTCCCCACCTTTCGCGGCAGTTCCTGCACGCTTTCAAACTCGGCTTTCGCCTGCCTTCCAGCGGCGAGTACGTTGAGTTCGAGTCGCCTCTCCCCCCCGACCTCAAACAGGCGCTTAAGGAAATCGGGTAGGGAGATGATTCCTTTCAAATTGTACGCCGGGCCGTTTCGGCCTATAATAAATAATATAATCGATTAATCAGGGAGGTGCTTCATGATTGCGGTTTATATCATTATCGGGGTCGTGGTGGTTATTCTTTTCCCGTTTATTTTGACCTATAACGGCTTGGTCAGGCGGCGTAACCAGGTAAAGAACGCCTGGGCGCAGATTGATGTGCAGCTAAAACGGCGCTATGACCTCATTCCTAATCTGATGGAAACCGTGAAGGGGTACATGAAACATGAGCGGGAGACACTGGAAGCGGTAACCAAAGCCCGCAATCTTGCCCAGCAAGTGGCCTCGGCAGGGGCGG
>CAYYVO010000236.1:1160-3780 GCA_964475175.1 uncultured Dehalococcoidaceae bacterium
ATCCTGACCTGAAGGCCAAACAGAACTTCCTGGCGCTCCAGGAAGAACTCACCTCTACCGAAAACAAGATAAGCTTTTCCCGCCAGTATTATAACGATTCCGTCCTGAGATACAATAACCAGACGCAGATGTTTCCGTCCAACATAGTTGCCGGTATGACTGGTTTCAAGGTCAGTGAATTCTTCGAGGTTACGCTGGCTGCGGAGCGGGAGGCACCGAAAGTAAGTTTTTCCTAGTCGGGGTGATAAGCTATGTGGGAGCAGATAAGGTCCAATCAGGTAAGGTCTGTGGTGCTGGTAATCGTCATGGGGGCTTTACTGGTAATAATAGGTTATTTCCTGGGGTTGTACTTTTTTGACAGCCCGACAGGAGGCCTGGCTATTGCCTTAGCCGTATGGGCGATTTTAAGCTTGATCGGCTACTTCCAGGGCGATAGCCTGCTGCTGAGCATGGCCCGCGCCAAAAAAATCAACCATGATGACCACCCCCGCCTGCACAATATTGTCGAAGAAATGAAGATTGCTTCAGGACTGGAATATATGCCTGATATATACATCATCGAGGATAAGTCTTTGAACGCTTTTGCGACCGGCAGAAATCCCAAACGGGCTTCCGTAGCCATAACGTCGGGCCTCCTGGAGAAGCTTAACCGGGATGAGCTTCAGGGCGTTATCGCCCACGAGATATCTCATATCAGGAACCGTGACGTTCTCCTCATGGCTATGTGTAGCATACTGCTCGGGACTATCGTTATCCTGGCCTGGTACGGCTCCCGTTTCCTGTTTTTCAGCGGCATGGGCAGGTCGAGAAGCTCCGGTAAGGGCGGCGGGGCCGCTCAGATAGTAATACTGATAGTCGCCCTCGCCTTTATGATACTGGCGCCGATTGTGGCCCGGTTTATCTATCTGGCTATTTCCCGAAAAAGGGAATACCTGGCCGATGCTTCGGCGGCCTTATATACCCGGTACCCTGAAGGATTAGCCTCGGCCCTGGAAAAGCTGGGAGCATCGACCGGCCAATTGAAGTCGGCTAATAAGGCTACGGCGCCGATGTATATTGTTAATCCTTTTCGCAAGGAAGGTATGAGAGCCAGCGACCTTTCCAGCACACATCCTCCTATTTCTGAGAGAATTCGTATTCTTCGGTCGATGGCGGGTGCTTCTTTCGGGGATTATGACCGTGCCTTCCGGCAGGTTCACGGCGGGAAGGGAGTTATCCCGGCTACTGTCGCTGCCGGGGCTGCTCCGGTGGCCAAGGCGGTACCCCAGGAAAAAGTTGAGAAGTCCGAATAAACCAACACGTTCAGGAGTTTATCTTAACGAACTTGCTTTACTTCCCCACCTCCGCGACGGTCTTTTTTACCGGTCCCACCATGTATATTGTTTGCATCTCTTTAATGAACGTTGGTAAAATACAGATAACGGCATAACACGATATATCGCGTGCTTTAACAAGCAGTTCAACAGGGGGATATATATACATGAAATATCGTAAATTCGGCAGTCTGGACTGGGAGGTATCGCAGCTTGGATTCGGCGCCATGCGCCTGCCGGTTTTAGGTGAAGACCAGTCTAAAATCGATGAGCCCGAGGCTATCAAGATGATTCATTACGCCTTCGACCACGGCGTCAAATATATAGATACGGCTTACATGTACCACATGGGCAACAGTGAAAGACTAGTCGCCAAGGCGCTGAAGGGCGGCTACCGTGAAAAAGTAAAGGTGGCTACCAAGCTTCCCGCCAGGATGCTCGAAAAGGCGGAGGACTGCGACCGCATACTTGGAGAGCAGATGGAAAAGCTGGAAATAGAACATATTGATTTTTACCTGCTGCACGGGCTGGGCAAGGACAGTTGGGCTAAGGTGAAGGAGTTCGACGTGCTGAACTGGGCCGAGAAGCAGATGGCTAAAGGGCTCATCGGCCGGCTGGGATTCTCTTTTCATGATGAATACGATGTCTTCAAAGAAATCGTGGACGCTTATGATAACTGGGTACTGGCCCAGGTGCTTTATAACTTCATGGATATGAACGACCAGGCGGGCCGGCGCGGTGTGGAGTATGCCGCCGGCAAGGGTATAGCGGTGGTCGTTATGGAGCCTTTACGCGGCGGACTGCTTGCAAAAGAGCCGCCGGAACCGGTGGCCAAACTGTGGGAGAGCGCTCCGGAGCAGCTGAAGCCGGTCGAGTGGGCTTTCCGCTGGGTGTGGAACCAGCCGGAAATATCCATGGCCCTCAGCGGCATGAGCACGATGGAGCAGGTAGTGGAAAACATGGAAATCGTCGACCGGTGTGAAGTCGGCATCCTTTCTGAGGAGGAGTTGAAGTTAATCGATAGAGTAAGGGATACTTACCGCAGCCTGAGGCCGGTCAAGTGTTCCAACTGCAAGTACTGCGTGCCCTGTCCCAGCGGTGTGGATATCCCCGCCGTCTTTCAGATATACGACGATTCCGTAATGTACCAGGACCCCCGGATAGGGCAGTTCCGCTATAACGGGCCCTTCGGGATTAACCAGGAGCAGCGCGCCGATAAATGCACCGAGTGCGGCGAGTGCCTGGAGAAATGCCCGCAGCATATCGATATACCGGACTGGCTGAAGAAAGCCCATGAGGCGCTTTAT
>CAYYVO010000237.1:0-3772 GCA_964475175.1 uncultured Dehalococcoidaceae bacterium
CATCAATTTCGGGCTGAATTCCAGCTTGCCGTCCAGTTCGGCCAGGGCTGCGTGTAATAGACCGTGCCCCGAATACAGATTGAACCGATACCTGGTATCTATGGGGCACTGCCGCGAAAACCTGGAGCTCTTTATATAGTTAAGGTCCAGCAGCTTGCAGTAGCTGCACCTGACGCATGTTTGCGCCTGGTGTTTATATTCTTCAACTTTTAACATTATTACACCTGCTCACTTTTGTCTCCTTGGGACTAAAAGCTCAATCTTCCCGGCGACATGATATTATTGGGATCGAAAAGATTCTTGACCTTTTTCATCGCCGAGTTATAGCCGGCGGCCCTTTCATAGACCATATCGGCCACCACGCCGTAAGGCCGGGAGAAGAAGCCCCCCATGTCCATGGCAGTTTCGGCGGCTTCCGCGTATAGATTGCTCACCATCGCCATCTCCTCGGGGTTGGCCGGATTGTACGGGAAGCTGCATTCGAAATGACATGACCTTCCGTACTCCATGGGCTGGATATATACGCCGATGTCGTCGATGCAGTAGCCGTTTTCGGCAGCTACCTGCCCCATGACCTCGACGAAGTCCGATGCTTTGTTAAGCGTCGTGTAGAAAAAGATATCCTGGCAGGCGCCTTTGCTGGCGAACTTCCAGTAGGTCCTCTTTTCAGGCCAGGCGGTGCGGAGCATACCCGGCAGCTCCCTTTCTATCCCGGGGAGGCCGGGCAGGGAAGTCGGCAGCTCCGGTATCTGCAACTCGGCGGCTGCCTCGCGCAGTCCTTCTTCTTCATATTCAATCTTTTCTTCAGGACGTCTCCAGCCTCCGCCGGAAACGAGAATGACCGTCCAGGGCGCCAATACGCGTACGAGTGTTTCGAAGTCCTGCGGCCATTTCCTGGCAAGTATGGTTGCCAGATTTACACTGTTCAATATAAGGCATTCTTCACCTATCATGCGCCGCTGCACGTTATAAACGAGTTGAACGGCGTTATCGAGATTATCGAAAGGTATGAAAAACGTCTTGTCTATCTTTGGTCTGGGCGCTATCTTTATCTTAGCCCACGTCACCACCCCCATCGTACCCTGAGCGCCCTGAACCAGCCAGTTGTAAGACAGGTAACCCGGTCCTCCGGGATTTACCCCTTCCGCCAGGCTCTTGTCCGGGAAACCGGGTACACAGGCGGAGCCCGTCCGGAACGCCTGGCCGTCGGGGAAAACTACTTCCAGTGTTACCAGAGCCCCCGCATACTCGAACTTTGGAATGAGCAAGGGCTCTCTTTCCAGATGGCTAGTCAGTACGGACTTCTGGGCGTGGGGGAGCAACGTGCACAGGCCCATCATTTTTTGCCTGGCCACTTCAGTCTGCAGCTGTCCCCAGGTAACACCCGGTTCCACCCTGACCATCTTGTTGGGAAAATCGATTTCCAGAATCTTGTTCATCCTCCTCAAATCCAGCACAATACCGCCCAGATTCGGAATCGCATTGCCATTAAAATGGATGCCGGAACTGGAGGGCACGACCGGCAGGCCATTTTGATTAGCCATCTTGACGACTCCCTGGACTTCCTCGGTATTCTTCGGTTTAGCTACATAGTTAGGGGAGCGTGGGGTACTGAGGCTACAGTCCGTGGAATACGTTTGAAGTACTTCAGGGTCATCGGAGACATTCTCGGCACCAACGATTTTGATTAATTCTTCCTTAATCTGCACTATTTCCTGCCTCCTCGTATTAAGGATTTGATCTATTTAGGCAATATTTATCTGACCCGTTACTTTATGTTGAGTCGTTTTATTCTTTTTTATGGGTAAAACATCTCTTTGGCAGCCTGAGTTAACTCATCACGGAAATCAGGGTGGGCTACCGATATCATCGCCTCCGCCCTTTCCCGCCGGCTCTTGCAGTCCAGGTTGGCGATCCCGTACTCGGTGACAATGTAATCGAGATAGACCATAGGAATCATTACCACTGTACCGGCCTCGAATTTGGGCACGATGCGCGATACCTTGCCGTCGAGTGCGGTGGACTTAAGCATAGATATTGAGCGTCCGCCCTTGGAATAGTGGGCGCCGACATTGAAATCCACCTGCCCGCCGGGTCCGGTTATCGGCGTGGAACCAAGGTGAGTAATGACAATCTGCCCCAGCAGGTCTACCGAGAGAATATTATTGATAGCCACCATGTTATCCTGCGAGGCTATCCGGGGGACATGGCACTGGGTGGAGATGTCCCGGAATATGAATCCCGGATTATTTTCGACGTATTCCCGGGACTCGATGCTGACGGGATTATCGTAGCCATAAAGCTGAAGGTTGGCGGCGGTAACTATCCCGGTATCATGGGTTTTATATTTACCGGTGATAACGCCGCGCTTTACCAGTTCTATGGTCTGGGAATAGATAACCTCGCTATCGATACCGAGGTCGTTCTTCTCCGCCATGAAGCCCATAATGGCCTCGGCGGCGGTACCCACGCCAATCTGCACGGTATCACCATCCCTGATGAGAGAGGCGGCGTTAGCGCCGATGACCTGGGCTAGTTCCCACTCATCGGCTGGCGGCGTCATTCCCAGAATTTCCTTGCCCCTTAGTTTCGCTTCTTCGGGCGCTTCAACAAGGTAGTCGATGTCGTCGATATTGACGTACTCGCCGTATACCCAGGTGAGCCGGGGGTCAATTTCGGCAACCTTGATTTTCGCCGTCCGGCATACGGAAGGTGTGTACCAAGGATGCGGCCCGAAGCTGCAGCGACCGTTTTCATCAGGGGGAGTGAGTTTGAAATAGAAGATGTCTTTATAGTGGTACAGGCGTCCCCTATCGTCATCTTCCTGCCTATAGCCGTTGCTCAGCCCGAAAACGGTCGGCTGCCAGTCTATTTTCTTATTGCGTACCTCTTCCCGGGTGGTCCTCAGCGTCATGGGGTCTTTTATCCGGAACGCCTTTTCCATCTCGGGGTGCTGGCTTGGGTGGAGGAACGGAAAGTCCTCCACCCAGTGAGAAGTCAATGTTACATTTTCCAGCTCTTTGTATCGCTCGGATACTTCCACGATGATATCCTTGGGCTGGTCCATCATCGCAAAGATAACATCCGAGCCGGATTTTATGAGCCCGGCGGCCTCTTTGGCCGTTATTAGCTTATCGCGGTATTTATCCTGCCAATTCATTATGGATAAGTCCCACCTTTTACTTATAGGTTATCACAATACCGGTTTCTAATCCGACCGCAATTGCCCGGTTAGTCAGAGACTACGTCCCCGGCTATTCTTCCCTGGGTGAAGGCTTGAAGCGTCATTCTTCCGGTGTAGTAATGGTGGGGTATGCGCTCCAAGCCCCCGGCTATCTCCCCGGCTGCATAGAGTCCTGGAATAACATCGCCGAATTGGTCGATTACCTGGCACTTCGCATTGATTCTCAGGCCGCCCTTCATCGAAGTCAGGCAAATCTTGTTTTTCATAGCATAGTATGGAGGTGTATCGATTTTCATTAGCGGTTTCTCCGGCCAGGCCATTCCCAGCAGCTTCCGGCCGAACTTCTTGTCATAACCGTACTTCTCGATATCGGAGTTATACTCGTCAACGGTCGCCTTCAGGTTTCCGGCAGGAATGCCGAGCTGTTTCTCCAGTTCCTCAATAGTGTCCGCCTTGTAAATCGGTTCGCGAGTAGTGGTTGATGGCGGCTCATTGAGGTCCTTTATCGCCTGGTCGGAAACAGTAATGTGCAGACCGGTTGGGTCATGATCCAGACATATCTTATGCTTTTCAGTGTAGGTGCCCAGT
>CAYYVO010000238.1:0-1045 GCA_964475175.1 uncultured Dehalococcoidaceae bacterium
TCGGGAGCCCCTCGACGAACCTGATTGACTGTCGCCTGGGCGGCCAGGGCCACCGCTTTCATACCGGAGGCGCAGATTTTATTGACAGTGAATGCGTTAACTTCCTTGGGAACACCGGCATAGATAGCCGCCTGCCGGGCGGGATTTTGCCCCTGCCCCGCCTGGACGACATTCCCCATAATAACCTCGTCCAGTTTGACTTCCTTGGCCGAATCGTCCCAGTTCGAGTATTTTTTCTCCAGCTCGATAAGCGTCTCCCCTTTGAGCGATTCGGGTGCGTAGCCGGTATCGCCCATCGGTTTCAGGCCGGCCTTTTTTATAGCCTCCTGGATAACGATGCTGCCCAGCTTTACAGCGGGCACATCCTGCAGGGCGCCGCCGTAATTACCTATAGCTGTTCTGACACCACTAACGATTACTGCTTCGGTCATTTATTATCTCCTTTCGTACGGTCCGTTATTATTTTGAAAATGAGTCGATAAAATTCTATCGTCCGATGTTATTTCCTAGAAAGTGAAGAGACTGGCCCCGCCGCTGACTTCTATAGCCTCACCGGTGATATAGCTCGATTCCTCGGAGGCCAGAAAAACAAGGACATTACTCAGCTCCTGCGGGTCACCGGGACGGCGTAACGCCATGCGTTTGACGATGCGCTCCCGGAATTCGGGGGCGACCTCGTAGAATGCACCGCCGTCGAAAACCCCGAGTACAAGGGCATTGCAGGTAACGCCTTTGCGGGCTCCTTCCAGGGCTGCCGTCTTGGTAAGACCGATAACCCCGGCCTTGGTGGCGGCATAGCTGCACTGGCCCGCGCCGCCCATTGTGCCGGTAATCGATGAAATGTTGATAATGCGTCCCCAGCCGCGCTCGAGCATTCCCGGCAGACAGCACTTGATAGTATGAAACGGGCCGCTCAGGTTAACGCTCAGGTCCTTTACCCAGTCCTCTACCTTCATCTTGGCGATGGTCGCCGCGCGTACGATGCCGGAAGCGGCATTGTTTACCAGGATATCAATCGGGCCCAGCGCTTTCTCTACCTTGGTAA
>CAYYVO010000238.1:1055-3194 GCA_964475175.1 uncultured Dehalococcoidaceae bacterium
ACCCTGAACGCATCGAGCAGCATTGGAAGCTTTGCTTTCTCTTCCTTGGTAACAGTAGCTGCGACCTCGGCCATATTAGCGACATCCATGGCAACTGCCTGCGCCTTCCTCCCCATGGCCTTGATTTCTTTTACTACCTCTTCCGCCTCGGCCATGTGTGTAAGGCCGATTACCGCTACGTTGCATCCGGCCCTGGCGAGGGACAGGCAGTGTACCCTGCCCAGTCCGTGCGAGCCGCCCGTGACCATGGCCACTTTACCTTCTAAGCTCATAACCATACTCCTTTGCTGTTTTTCAACCGGGATATTTGAAAGATTGTATATTGCTCCAACTGGGAAATGTTTGGATTAATTAACTATATTCGTAAAAACCCTTGCCCGTTTTCCGCCCCAGTTGCCCGGCGGCTACCCTATCTTTTAAGAGCTTCGGGGCGGCGTACTGCTCCTCCCGGAGCTTATCATAGATAGCGTTTACGATGAATAATACGGTGTCCAGACCTATGAGGTCGGCCAGCTCCAGCGGACCCATCGGGTAGTTCAGCCCCAGTTTCATGGCGGTGTCTATGTCCTGCCGGGTGGCGATACCGGACTCCACCATGCGTATGGCGTTAAGGATTTGCGGGGACACGAGACGGTTGACGATAAAGCCCGGCGAGTCCTGGGCGAGGACGATGGTCTTTCCCAGCGACTTCCCGAATTCCTTTCCGGTTTCGAGCGTATCATCGCTGGTTTTCTCAGCCCTGACTACCTCCAGGAGCTTCATGGCCGGCACCGGATTAAAAAAGTGAAGTCCCAGCATCCTGTCCGCCCGCCCGGTGATCGCCGCCATTTCTGAAATAGGAAGGCAGGAGGTATTGGTGGCGAGAATTGTATGGGCAGGACAAACCTTATCCAGGTTTCCGAATATCTGTTTCTTAAGATCCAGGTTCTCAACAGCAGCCTCGATAACAAGGTCGCAGTCGCTGAAGCTTCCCATGTCCGTCGTGCCTTCGATTAGGGACAGGGTATCGTCGCACTCATGCTGTGTAATCCGTTCCTTTTTAACGCTTCGGGTCAATGAGTTTTTTATAGACCCCAGCCCTTTATCGAGCAGCTCACGGGTTATTTCGGAGACATGCACCTTGTATCCCGCCTGAGCGCATACCTGAACGATACCGCTGCCCATCTGCCCGCAGCCAACCACGCCGACTTTTTTAATATCCATAAATAATATAGAATCCTTTTTATCAGGACAAAGACCGTAACAATTGTAGCAAAAGCTTTACGCAACCGTCAAAGTACGGGCAACTTTTTCACATAAATATGGGTCGGAAAACGTGGTATATGCATCGTTGGAATAAGGGGCTAGTGTGATTAAGGCTGATAAAAATGAGGGTAGGGGATAAATTTATAATAATTTCTATAATTATGCCGTTATGAGGTTGTATATATAACGCGGGGATGTTATAATCTCAGACGGTAATAAAATATCTCTCCGAGCCAACTCTCCTAAGGGCTCAAGCCTACGGAGACTGGCCAATAGGCATTACGGGAAACGGTAATACCACTTGCAACTGGAAAGGAGAGCTTCTATGCGCGTATCTGTATATAATGCTGCGACCTTTTACGCCCGTAATCATTCCTATCAAGACCAGAATCTGATTGCGCGTGCGCCCCCGCCCTCATCTAGGATTGATAGAATATATTCTTAAATATCATAAGTATGAAAGGTAATATCGTGTCGAGAAAATATAGAAATACCGGTATATATGCCAGTATGCTGCTGATTATTGTCTTACTGGCTTCCACGCTGTTTGCTGCGGTGGGCTGTGAGACTGAAGAACAGGAAACGAATTATCCCTTGCACGACCCCCTGGTGAGATTCAAGATTGCCACCACCACCAGCCTTTACGATACCGGCCTCTGGTATCATTTGGAACCGATATTCGAGGAAAAGGCCAACGTCGAGATGGATATTGTTTACGCCGGCACAGGCATTGCCCTGGAGTATGGCCGTAGGGGCGATGTCGACGCTATTATCGTCCATGACAGGGCCAGGGAAGACCAGTTCATTGCCGATGGCTGGGGCATCAACCGCCGCAATTTCGGCTACAACTTCTTCCTGATTGCCGGGCCGCCCGATGACCCGGCCGGTATTGCC
>CAYYVO010000238.1:3204-3763 GCA_964475175.1 uncultured Dehalococcoidaceae bacterium
GTCCCGATACAATGCCGGCATGACCGCCGCCGAGGCCGTTACCAGGCTCTACGAAGAAGGCCTGAAAGGCAACGTGAAATTCGTCTCCCGCGGTGACGATTCCGGTACCCATGCCAAGGAAAAGCTTATCTGGAAGGAAGCCGGATTCGATTACGAAGAAGTGAGGAATTCCGGCGACTGGTACGTGGAAGCCGGCAAGGGCATGGGGCCCACCCTGCTGATGGCCAACGAGATGGATGCCTACGTCCAGGCGGATATCTCCACTTTCCTGGCCTATAACCTGAAGTCCGACCTGAATATCGAACCGATTGTCGATAAAGACTCCATATTCCTTAATGTCTACGCTGCCATCGCCATCAATCCGGAGGCATATCCCAAGACGAAGATAGATATCGCCAACGAGTTCATCAACTGGCTAATTTCTCCGCAGGTCCAGGAAATCATCGGGACTTACGGGCAGGCCGAATACGGAAGGTCGCTTTTCTTCCCTCTGGCGGACGGCAGCTGCCATATGCCGGGCTGTCCCCCGGTTGAAGACTATACCACACCTGTTCCGGAA
>CAYYVO010000239.1:0-3762 GCA_964475175.1 uncultured Dehalococcoidaceae bacterium
CATCCACGCCATCGGCGTCGAGCTAAGGCAGTGCTATGCCAGCACCGAGGCCGGACTTATATCTTCCCATGGTAAAGGGGAAATCAAGTTCGAAAGCGTCGGCCGGCCGGCGCTGGGCACTTCGTTGAGAATAACGAATGAGGGAGAGCTTCTGGTTACCAGCGACTGCATGTTCACGGGTTATCACAAGGACCCGGGAAAAACGGCAGCTACCCTGATAGACGGATGGTGCTATACCGGGGATGCAGTAAATATCAATGATGAGGGCCACCTGATATTCATGGACCGCCTGGAGCATATGGGCATGTTGAAATCGGGCGCCAAGTACGCCCCGCAGTATATCGAGGGGCGGCTCAGGTTCAGTCCTTATATAAAAGACGCCATGGTAATCGGCGGTAAAGACAAAGATTACGTGTCCGCAGTGGTGAATATTGATTTCGCCATGGTGGGGAAATGGGCGGAACGCAATCGAATACCTTATACTACCTTCGTCGACCTTTCCCAGAAAAAAGAGGTGGCGGACCTGGTGCGGCAGGACCTGGAGCGGGTCAACGGCTACCTGCCGGAGCAGTCCAGGGTGCAGAAGTTCGTGCTGCTTCACAAGGAGTTCGACCCCGATGAGGCAGAACTAACCCGTACCAGAAAACTGAGAAGAGAGTTTATGGAGGAGAGATACAAGGACTTGATCGGGGCGTTATACGGCGACAGAGACCAGGTTAACGTTGAAGCGCCGGTAACATACCGTGACGGCCGTAAGGGCGTCGTAACCACCGGAATACAGGTAAGGAGTCTCTAACAAGGATAGAGAAGAAGATATGGCGAAACTGAGCAAGCGTGAACGTACAATACGCACCATAAAGTGGAGCGTAGCCGGTATCGTGGCCCTGTTGTTAATAATTCTTTGTGTTTTTTCGGGGGAATATCTCCAGTTCACGATTACCGGCATATCGGTAGGAATGGTATATGCCCTTATCGCGCTGGGCTTCGTCCTTATCTGGAAATCGAGCAGTGTGGCCAATCTGGCGCTGGGTCAGATAGTCTTAATATCGGCATGGTTTAATTACTCGATGTTCGTAGATAGAGGTCTTCCCAAACTTGTAGCTGTACTGCTTGTCATTATCTTTGCAATTATACTTGGCTGGGTCATTGAAAGACTCGCTCTACGTCCGCTTATCGCTCAACCGATTCTTTCACTAATTGCGGTAACTCTGGGATTAGGATATTTTCTTGAAGGTCTAATAACATTTATCTGGCCATCTAGTACCGCCGGCTACGGCGATAAACTTATTTTCCCCCGGGACGTTGTTCATATCGGGCCGGCGGTAGTATCTCAGGAATATCTCTGGGTGGTGGGTATCTGCCTTATCGTATTCATACTACTAACGGTATTCTTCCGCTATCACAAGATGGGTATCGCCATGCGGGCCACCGCCGACGACCAGATGGCGGTACAGGCCTGCGGCATACCGGTTACCAGGGTATTTTCCGTTTCCTGGATGTTCGCCTGCTGCGTAGCGGCCATAGGGGGTATTCTTATCTCCAGCATCGGCGGTATTACTCATGGATTGGTGGAGACTGGCCTGAAATCGTTTTCGGTGGTAATTCTCGGCGGCCTCGATTCATTCGTGGGGGCTATGGTTGCCGGGCCTATTATCGGACTGCTGGAGAATGTTGGTGGTGGATTTCTGTCTGATTTTCTATGGAGGGGAGTAAGAGATATTATCCCGTTCGTAGTTATTATAATCGTCATGGTTATCAAGCCCTTCGGACTTTTCGGAGAGGAACGTATAGAGAGGATATAGATGAGTCTGCCCTGCGGGACACGTAATTACGCCTACGGCGAGGATATGTCTATAGTGCGCACCAAGACGCACTGGGTGCTGCTTCTTGGCTTCCTTGTCCTCCTCTTTGCGATGCCACTGTACTTCGGGAACTACTGGCTGAGTGTTTTTAACCTCATCGGTTACACCCTGATTGCGGCCATCGGCCTGAATATCCTGGTTGGCTACTGTGGACAGCTTTCCATAGGGCATGCCGGTTTTATCGCGGTCGGTGCCTATACCGCCGCTATCCTGACCAACCGCCTGGAACTGCCGTTCATTGTCGGCATTATCGGCGCCGGGCTGGTATCCGGATTTATCGGTCTTATCTTCGGTCTGCCGTCGGTACGTGTTAAAGGATTCTACCTGGCTATAACCACCATCGCCGCCCAGTTTATCATCATCTGGGTTATCAACCACTGGGAGTATACCGGCGGCTTTCTCGGTATAACGGTACCTTATGCTTCTACAGAACCTTTCGGCAACTTTGTTTTCCGCAGCGAATCGAGCCAGTTTTACCTGATAATTACTATTGCCATTCTATGTGTCTTTTTCGCCAAGAACCTGGCCAGGACTAAAGTAGGCCGGGCATTTATAGCCATTCGTGATAATGACCTGGCTGCGGAGGTCATGGGTGTCAACCTTCTTTATTATAAGCTGCTGGCATTCTTCATCGGCTGCTTCTTCGCGGGTATCGCCGGGGGGCTGATGGCCCAATACTCCGGCTCATTTAATACCGATTCTTTTAGCTTTACAGAGTCTATTCTCTATGTAGGCATGATAATTATAGGCGGTCTGGGCACCAGTATCGGGCCGATTTTCGGGGTTGTTTTTATCCGTATACTTCAGCAGCTGCTGACAATGGAGCTGGTACCTTTCCTGGAGAGTAGTATTACGATATTACCCGCCGGATATGCTAGCGGCCTGACGCCGATGCTCTTCGGGCTGGTTATAGTCCTTTTCCTGATACTCGAACCGAGGGGACTGGCGCATCGCTGGGCACTTTTCAAATCGGCCTATCGCTTGTGGCCATTTTCGTATTAAAATGCAGAGGAAAGGGGGTATGGATGATGTAGTTCAACGGTTTGGAATAACCCGAATGAACCTGAAAGTCCACAAGGAGGAAATGTATGATAAGTAAAAAAAGCCTTATTATTACCATTGTTATTTGTCTGGCGCTGATGATTGTAGCGTTGCCCCTGTTCAGTGCCTGTGCAGAACCTGACAAGACGGATAAGACGCTAAAGATAGGAATCACCACACCGACTACCGGTCCGGCTGCAGAGAAGGGTGTTCCACTGGGGCACGCTAACCTCGATGCCATGCAGTATATTAACGATGAGCTTGGCGGCGTCGAAGGATATAAGATCGATGTCGTCTGGCTGGATAACGGCTACGATGCTTCTAAAGTGGTTACCATCATCAAGAGGTTCATGGATGAAGGCTGCTTGATGTTCTCTACCTCGTCTTCGGCGATGATGACCGCTTCCATGGAGATTGCCAACCGTGCTAGTTTCCCCGGACTGGCTGCTTTCTCATCGCCTATCATCTACCGCCCCCCGCAGCATATATACGGACAGCTGCCCGACTACGGCGATGATTTTCTGGCATTTATGAAATATTACCTCGATGAAATCTGGGAAGGCAACGGCAAACCCAAGGTAGCCCTGCATTTGCTGAACAACAGTACCGGCTATGGCGCCAGAGACGCTGCCAGGGCTTACGCCGATTCGCTGGGGATTGAAATCGTAGCGACGGAAGAACATTCCAAGACGACTACTTCAGAGATGGAATCGCTGACGCGTGTCAAAGCGGCAAATCCGGACATCCTGTATATCTCCAGTACACCGGCCCCCACGGCCCTGATTGTTAAGAATGCCTTTGAACTGGGTATGTACCCCGGCGTTACCATCGGCTCCGGTCATGCCGGCTTTACCAAGGC
>CAYYVO010000240.1:0-3736 GCA_964475175.1 uncultured Dehalococcoidaceae bacterium
GCCCTTCAGGATATGGGAGTCCAGTACCTGGGTGTTTCGCACTGTACCGGATTCAACGCCTCAGCATTTTTAGCGCGTGAATTCGGCGACAGGTTTTTCCAGAATAATGCCGGAACGAGACTGACGCTGCCTTTCAAGACTGAGTAGTGAGTAATTTAAAGAAGCCTTTTAATGCATAGGAGCAGTCTTTCCCCTACCTATCTACCATTTTTATACAACTGGTTACTCATAATAGCAATTTATCGGCTCCGCATTATTGCCCCTTACCATCCGATACGATAAAATAGAAACAAGTAAGGAGGATAATATGTGGTTACAAACAAGGATGTTCCTTCTTATTGCCGTTATGTTCGGCATCCTTTACGGCGTCATCGTTGGCGTCGGGACGTTACTGGGTGCCGGCAGCGTGATTATATATCTAATTATAGGATTCGGGATACTCTTCCTTCAGTACCTTATCGGCCCGGCGATAGTCGGCTGGACGATGAGGGTGAAATGGGTAACTGAAAAAGAAGAGCCGGACCTGCACCATATGGTAGCGGAGCTGGCGGCAAGAGCTAGTCTCCCCAAGCCGAAGGTAGGCATTTCCCAGATGAATATACCCAACGCTTTCGCCTTCGGGCGGACTCAACACGACGGGCGGGTCTGTGTTACCCGCGGTTTACTGAACTTACTGGACAGGGAAGAGCTCAAGGCGGTACTCGGTCATGAAATTTCCCACATAAAACACCGCGATATGGCTATAATTACCTTACTTTCCGCCATACCGCTGATAATGTACTGGCTGGCCTGGAGCATGATGTTCCGCGGCGCCTTCGGGGGCGGCCGTCAGGGTGGCGGTAACTATGCAATACTTATCGGCTTCGGTGCGTTTATACTCTACTTCATCACCAACCTCCTGGTGCTTTATGGCTCCAGAATCCGAGAATATTACGCCGACCTCGGGAGCGTCAGGATAGGCAACCGTCCGCACCACCTGGCAACGGCTCTTTATAAACTGGTATACGGCAATGCGCGGTACAGGAACAACGAAGAACTCAAGAGGGTGGAGGGCGTAAAAGCCTTTTTTGTCAACGACCCGTCGCGTGCCTGGAATGATGTTAGAGAACTGCAACAGGTCGACCGTGATATGAGCGGCACGATAGATTTTGACGAACTCCTGGAGCTCCGCGGGAAAACCGTTAGGCTCGGTACCGGCGATAAAATGATGGAACTTTTTACCACCCACCCCAATATGTTGAAAAGGATAAAGCACCTGTCTTCCATAGCTGTGTCAGATTGGTCATAATAGCTGTTTTTCAGCCAGTGTTTTTCTTGACTTTTTTATCGGTATAGGATACACTATTTGCTTGGGCAGCAAGGTATATTGTAATAACAATCCTTAGTGCTTACCCTAGAATAATAGATATTCATTATGCCAGAAGCAAGGTTTGCATGAAGATTGCTATAAGCGGTAAAGGTGGTGTTGGTAAAACCCTTCTATCTGCTTTCCTTTCCCAAACATTCGCCAATTCTGGCTATTCCGTTATCGCTATAGATGCCGATCCGGATGCCAATCTTGCAGCTACCCTCGGTTTCCCCAATCCGGAACAAATCACCCCTATCTCCGAGCTAGAAGACCTCATTGAAGAGCGGGTTGGCGTACGCCACGGCCAATCCGGGAGTTTTTTCAAGCTGAATCCCAGAGTTGACGATTTGCCGGAAAATTATGCCGTGAAGATGGACGGCATAAGAATCATGTCCATGGGGCGGATAAAGCGGGGAGGCACCGGCTGCTACTGCCCGGAGGGCTCCCTGTTGCAGGCGCTAATCAGCCACCTGCTCCTGCAAAGGAACGAAGTAGTTATCCTTGACATGGAGGCCGGAATCGAGCACCTGTCCCGCGGCACGACCAAAGCCGTTGATAAGCTTATAATCGTTGTAGAGCCCGGGAGAAGGAGCATCGAGACCGCCCAGACAATAGTTAAACTCGCCAAGGACCTCGGCCTCGATAACGTTGCGGTGGTCGGCAATAAAATACGAAATAAAAAAGATAAGGACTTCATAACGTCGGCTTTACCCGGCATCGAAGTCCTCGGCTTTATACCATATGATTCAGCCATTAATGAGGCTGATCTTGCCAATCGCCCCCTCTTCGCCGCCAGCCCTCGGACAGTGAAAGAAGTCAAAACTATTTATGACAAACTTCTGTCTGCCAGGCGGCAACCCACCACTAAAGACTGACATTGGCACTAGAAAGGCAGATAAACTGGAGAACGAGAGCTGGCAGGTACCACTTCAGAAGTGGATACAGAATAATTTGCCGGATACATTGCTCTGTCTTTATGTAAACTCAAATCAATCATAATTGGATAATATAACCAAATAAAAAAATATATCAGGAGGTATTACGTGGCCTACGATGCAGTAAAGATGAAGGACTGGCAAATTTCCGAAGCGGCTGAAGAGAATATGCCGACTCCGGACGAGTGGCGGGAGAAGCTGGGCTTACAGAAAGACGAGATACTCCCCTACGGGAGAATAGCCAAGCTTGATTTTCTGAAAATTATCGACCGTCTCAAGAACAAGCAGGATGGCAAGTACGTCGAGGTAACGGCTATTACACCCACGCCCTTGGGTGAAGGAAAGAGCACGACCGCAATGGGTATATTGGAAGGTATGGGCAAGCGCGGTTTGAACGTAGGTGGCTGTATCCGCCAGCCCTCGGGCGGCCCCACCATGAACATCAAGGGAACCGCCGCCGGCGGCGGCAACGCCCTGCTCATCCCCATGACCGAGTTCTCCATGGGCCTTACCGGCGACATCAACGACATTATGAATGCACACAACCTCGCGATGGTGGCACTGACCTCGCGCATGCAGCACGAGCGCAACTACGACGACGACGAACTGCAAAGCAGAACGCATATGCGCCGACTCGATGTCGATCCTTCGCGCGTCGAGATGGGCTGGGTTATCGACTTCTGTGCACAGAGTCTTCGGAATATCGTGATCGGCATGGGCGGTCGAATGGACGGCTATACGATGCAGTCCAGGTTCGGCATCGCCGTCAGCTCCGAGCTGATGGCCATGCTCTCCATCGTCACCGACCTAGCCGACCTGCGTAAGCGCATGGACGAAATTACCCTGGCCTATGATAAGAAGGGCAAACCGGTAACTACCGGTGACCTCGAGGCCGGCGGTGCAATGACCGCCTGGATGCGCAACACCATAAATCCTACCCTAATGTCCACGGTGGAATACCAGCCCTGCATGGTGCATGCCGGACCATTCGCCAATATCGCCGTCGGGCAGTCCTCCATCATCGCCGACCGCATCGGTCTGAAGATGTTTGATTATCACGTCACCGAGAGCGGTTTTGCGGCCGATATCGGCTTCGAGAAATTCTGGAACGTCAAATGCCGCTACAGCGGCCTGAAACCCCATGTCTCCGTGCTTACCACCACCATCCGAGCGCTTAAGATGCACGGCGGTGGTCCCAAGGTAGTCGCTGGTCTGGCCCTACCCGAGGAATATACCAAAGAAAACATAGGCCTTGTCGAGAAAGGCCTGCCGAATATGGAACATCTTATCGGCGTTATCCGCCAATCCGGCATCAATCCCGTTGTCTGCATTAACGCCTTCCATACCGATACCAAGGATGAGATAGCCGCAGTCAGGAAGGCCGCCGAGGCGGCCGGCGCCCGCTGTGCTCTGTCTACTCACTGGGCTGACGGCGGCGACGGCTCTCTGGAAC
>CAYYVO010000241.1:0-1044 GCA_964475175.1 uncultured Dehalococcoidaceae bacterium
GCAGGCAGGAGCTACCCAGGTACAGGGCACCATTAACGGATACGGGGAACGTACCGGTAATACCAACCTTTGCACGGTCATACCGGCTTTAAAGCTGAAAATGGGCATCGACTGTGTTACCGATGAGCAGCTGGCTAAAGTAACGGAAGTGTCACATTCTGTCAGTGAAATAGCCAATTTGGTACCCGACCCTTACTCGCCATATGTGGGTACCAGCGCCTTCAGTCACAAGGCCGGATATCACATGGACGGTATTATGAAATGGCCGGATGCCTATCAGCATATCGACCCGGAAAAGGTAGGCAATCGCCAGCGGACAGTGGTGTCCGACCAGTCCGGGAAGCGTAATATTGTTTATAAGGCAAAAGAACTGGGAATAGACCTGTCGTCCGACGCTAAAGATACCAGAGAGCTTTTACAGCATATTAAATTACTGGAGAGTCGTGGTTTCCAGTACGACAATGCCGAGGCATCTTTCGAGTTACTGCTGCACCGGGTTAAGGCAGACTATAAGCCTCCTTTCGGACTGGTCGACTTTATGGTGGTGGTGGAGTCCAAGAGACGCGCCTCCACCCGCAAAGCCGCCGAAGAGATGCTCTCCGAAGCCATGGTCAAGGTGAAAGTGGGCAAAGAGATAATGCACACGGCAGCGGAAGGTGATGGCCCTGTAAATGCCCTGGACAGGGCTATGCGCAAGGCCTTATTACAGTTTTATCCCAGCCTGGAGCAGGTCAAACTAGTCGACTATAAAGTACGCATTCTGGAAGAAAGCACCGGCACGGAGTCGCAGGTGCGCGTCCTCATCGAGTCCAGCGACGGCGTCAACGAGTGGCGCACCGTCGGTGCGTCTACCAATATCATCGAAGCCAGCTGGCTGGCCCTGGCCGACGGCCTCGAGTACTGGCTGCTTAAACAGGAATAGAACTAGACATTTTTTCAAGGTTTTCAGCCACCGAGGTACTGCTCGGTTGTGGTTGGTAAGATTATAGTAGCTTAGGTTTTACGGTTTTTTCTAAAAGCATAGATGGTGGGCTAATTGGGGAA
>CAYYVO010000241.1:1054-3724 GCA_964475175.1 uncultured Dehalococcoidaceae bacterium
AGGGGGTGAAAAGATGAGCTATCCGGTAACTTTTAACGTAGCCTACCCTGAAAAGCTATCTCACGGCATGGTGTTGGTGAAGGTACTCTTCGGGTGGTTGTATGTCGGGATTCCCCACGGAATCGCCCTGTTACTATATGGGATAGCGGTGGCTGTGGTGCTCTTTATTGCCTTCTGGGCCATCCTGTTCACCGGTAAATTCCCCAAAGGCATGTTCGATTTCGTGGTCGGGTATATGCGCTGGTCTATCAACGTGGAAGCCTACCTCAGCTTCATGAGGGACGAGTACCCGCCGTTCAACGGCAACGCATAGACATCCGGCATACTCAACTCTAGATATTGCCATCACGTGCTTCTTATTAAAATAATCGGCACGATAATGGTGTATTTGTGCTATACCGCTCGATTATCCAGCGGTTGTTAAGCGCAACTATATCTTCTTATCTTTATCTTTCTGATGTCCCTGTATTGTTGTATAATAAATATTAAGACTGGATTATTCTATTAACTAAAGACCCGGAGGACTGGAATGGGTGAGATAAAGAGCGCCGCTGAGATAGCCAGAGAGAAACTTGAAAAGATAGGGGAGCCGACCGAAGAGGAGCGTTTGAAGTGGAAGTACGGGCCGGAAGGCGATAAACTGGCCGCCCGCTACCTGAAAGAAGACTGCAACCTGGTCAATGAGGTTAATAAATACGAGGAAAAGGCCAGAAAAATCATCGCGACCGGAGTTAACGATATCCTCATGAGGAACATCAGCCTGCCCAGGACCGATGCCGCCCGCAGGACCAATAAAAAGGCCATGGACGGACTGAAAACGCTGAAAAATGACAAGGTAGCCGCTGAAAACGTGTTCAGTAAAATCCGCCATGTCCTCGACCATTATGTCCAGGAAGGCGCCAAGCAGAAGAAAGAGGCCTACGAATCGCTCAAAACAGAATTTGAGGCCAAGATACAACAGGCCATCCGGCAGCAGACTGGCGTAAGCAATGCCAGGATGAATATAGACGTGGAGAAACAACCGCAGTTCCAGGAGGAATGGCAGAGACTACAGGCCCAGATGGAATCGCAGTACATGACTTTACTCGATGACTACAAGAAGGAACTGGCGGTAATCGACTAGAGAACACCATGGATATAAACGAAGATAGTCAGAGAATCGAACAGGCGGCCCGTCATACTGAGATATTGCGGCATCCCCGGCAGCACCTGGCCACGTTCGGTATAACCAATATCTACTATTACCTGGTCACGGAGCCCACTTACTCGGAGCTCGTCGATAGCGCCGGTGAAACGGTAATCAGAGAAGGCAGAGTTATCGCCGAACGGCCGAAGATAGTCACGCCATACTATCTCTCCAATCTGGAAGGCTTCAGCTTTGATGCCCGGCGCTATTTCGAGATGCTCTTAAGCATGCATGGTGGCAACGCGCCCGGGCTGTTTTATACCTATAAAAACGAACCCAAGGAGTTGAATATCGTCTCGGATAGCTGGCTCGCCGTGGTCGACAAGCTGAATCAGAAAATCGATGAAAAAGGCGACCCCCTGGCTTCAATTATCAAAGGCCAGGATGACCTCTGGGATGTATCCCTGCTTAAATTCATCTATGAGATTACGAGTCGCTCTGTCCCGAGTAATATCGCCCAGCTTGGTTCCAGGGGGATGTTGGGCATGAGCGAAGGGGGGCTTCCCGTAGGCGCCAGGATGAGAATCGAAGAGATGTTCCAGCAGGTCGCGCGTGGTGAATTAAAGACCTACGAGTTGGAACGTGAATTGAGCCACTGGGGTGTCTTCGAGGAGTACCAGGACAGGTTCTTTAGCCTGGTCAGGGGGAAGAAATAACTCACCCTGACTCAGAGAAAGGAACATCATGAACATCTCGGTAATAAACGCCAGAGACCTTTCCGAGGCATGGTTCCTGTGCCTGTGCAAAGCCCTAGACGAAGGCAATGAATATAAAATAGACCGCGGCAGCTATGCCGGCCAGAAGCGCCGGGAACTCGACCTGGCAGTTATCCAAGTCAATTACCCCGGCACGCGCCCTTTGATACCCGATGTGCCGCAGGGCGTGCCGCCGCCCAGTACCATGGAATACGTTGAAAGCTACCTCCCTTACCTCATGACCGGACACCGTAAAGAAGGCGAGCAGTATACCTACGGGCAGTACCTCGAAGCGCAGATAGCCGAAGTAATCAGGATGTATCGCGAGGATGGGCACAACACCAACCAGGCTTTCATGGCAGTAGGCGATGCCCAGTCTGTCTATCTGCCCGACCCTCCGTGCCTGAGGGGTATTGATACCAAAATACACAACGGCAGTCTTCACTTTTATGTGTATTTCCGGTCGTGGGACTTATGGGCCGGTTTTCCTTCAAATCTGGCGGCCATCCAGCTGCTTAAGGAGTACATGTCCAGCGAGATAGGCGTTAATGATGGCGAACTGGTAGCCATGAGCAAGGGACTGCACCTCTATGAATATTCCTGGGAGTTGGCCAAAGCCGTGGTGAAAAAAGACAATTGAAAGAAGGCTGAGAGTTGTTTGGAGGTTAAGAAATGGAGCATATTGAAGCTGTAGCTGATTTGATAGTTAAATCTAATAAAGTGGTCGTCTTTACAGGCGCCGGTTTCAGCACCGAGTCCGATGTCCCTGACTTTCGCGGTCCGCAGGGC
>CAYYVO010000242.1:0-3680 GCA_964475175.1 uncultured Dehalococcoidaceae bacterium
GGTAGACTCGGGCTGGGAGTTGCCGCTGCCAAGGTCCTTGAAGGTTACCGCGCGCCCGTCAGGGTAAAAGACCTGTACCCCTTTGAACGGCGAGTCAAACTTTGACAGGCTGGAGTCAAGAAGGGAGAACCAGCCGCGCCCAAAGCGTCCGACACGCGTATCCATGGAATTATAGGTGCGGGTAAGCCTTATTTCGCCCTTACCGATGCCGTAGACAATCAGGTCCAGCTCCTGATGCGGGAAGTTCCCGTCAACGGTGGATGCCTGAGTGTCCTGCTGGGCGAATCCCGTTTCCAGGGCATACTCGAAGCCAAGACGCGCCGTCATGGTGGAAGTAATGTATACGGGGTCGCCGCTGTGGGGCCAGACGGCACGGTTGCCGGCAAGGTCAGTGGCAAAGACAAGAAAAGAGTTGGTGGAGCCGGGGACCACGCCGACCGTTGCTTGATAAGTGCTGCCGCTCAGGGTCAGGGGCACCGGGTTCTCATTCACCTCGACAACAACTTGAGCCAGTCCCAGATTATCGCTGGCGCTGGCGGTCACCACGACATCGATTAGTCCATTCTCCCCGATGTCCGTTGCCGAGGCTATGGTGACGCCGTCAACGGGGATTTCAGGCTTCTCGATATCGGTGAAAGCAGGGTCGCCCGGTACCGGATAATCTCCATTTACCGGAACTGGCGGACCCGAGGTCCCCGCGATGTGGAAAGCGCGTCCGCAGGCGAGGCCGTCGCCGGGGAAGTAGCCTGAGCGCCCGTCATCCGCCACATTCCGTTCTGCGACTATTTTAAAGCTGATGCGCTCATCTTCGGGAAGGTCAAACGGGAAGATATCCTGATAGTGCAGGTCCGGCGCCGTCCCGCTATCGTAGCCTATATTCTCCGAACCCAGGAATGTATTGTCCTCCCGCCACATCAGGACAGCGACAGCGGGATTGCTGGTAACGTCGATGGGGTTGTCATAGGCCGGTGACGGGTCTACCAGAATGTCGAACTGGAGCCGCCACTGGTCTCCCGAGGCTACAGAGGTAACCTCGACATCATGTATCCGGGGATAATACCGATTGGCGGTAAAGGGAGCGCTGCTCCCGTTCTTACAGATGAAGCCGGCCTCAAATCGCTGGTAGGGCTGGCCGGTGAAGTCGGAGGCGTCATCAGCGTAGAAAGCGGGTGGGCCAGCGGGCTCAATGTCTCCTATCGGCGCACCCAGTGGTAGTGTGGATGCCTGATAAACAGGCCAGGTGCCGGAAGTAAGGTAAAAAGCGAAATCTTCGCCGGGGTCATAAAGAATAGCGCCACCCTCGGTAAACTCCTGACGCTCGAGGTCATCAACCACGGTGACATTGTCGGTCGGGTCACCGATGGTTTCAACAGTTTCATTGCGGGTGTAGGCATCTATGAACTTGTCCGGGTCTGTTGAGTTAACTCCCACGCCGGATGGCGGGGAAGACGCGGGGACAAATATTATCGGACCTGACAGGAATCCGGAATCAAAAACGGCGGGAGGTGAGGTATCCTCCTGAGGGGCAGCCTCAGCTGTGGATGAGAAGACTGAGACGGCGGGTCTGGGGAAGGGTGGTTCAGCGAAGAGTTCGGCTGGAGGTGCCCGGTACCCTGGCAACGCAGAAGCCGGCATACTGTTGACTATATTCCCGCTATCTATAACCGGGTTTTCCAGCTGCCCTATTGATTCGGTTACTTTATCATGAGGCGAAATAAAAGCAGCGATGGTGCTAAAAGCGGAACGTAACGTTTGAGAAGTGCGCTTCGCCAGGGAGGCAACGGCCAGGAGAAAACGCTCCTCGGGGAGAGGTTCCAAGCCTCTGGAGTAGCGGGTCTCAAGGCTGTAATTTTGCTGGCTGAGGGCAAGAATTTGCTCCAGGCTGGATGATGAACCCCGGAGATTAGCTGATGGGGAGGCACTGGTCTCTGGCTGGAGCGGGTTTGGCCGTATTCCTCCCGGCTGGGAACCGGGGACGCCGGGTCTGGGCTGGCCTACAGAATTCGGCTGGGAAAGTTCCAGGGCAGCCCGGATGCTATTTGATATGACATCATCATCGGGAGCGAAGTCTAAATCCGAATTATAGAGAGGTAAGTCAGCATTGTCTGTGTTGTCTCTGGCCAGGACAGGTTGTGCTATAGTCGCTAACAAAGCAATAATAAGCACCAATGTTACTACCCTTAACATCTTGTGCCTCCTTCCACGCCGCTAGTGCTATCGTCTGGTACTATAGGCAGTGGTCATATATTTTTTATAGTATTTTGTTTTACACCTCGTTTTTCATTCTAAATCTTCAATAGCAACCAATGCAAAATTTATTGATATCTTGCCGTTGCTTAAACCTTTGAATGAAACTACATACAAATATTACTACACAAAGGTGGAAATTTCGGTGCCTAAAGTGGCTAAAATGGTACCTATTTCAGGGATGAGTTTAAGAATTTGGCAGGAAAGGTAAAAGATAATTTTAGTACCCCAAGTAACGAAACGTCAAAATGTGACCGGTTAGTCTGTAAGGCCCAAAGCCGTCTCAAAAGTTCTACCTGTTGATAGCCCAGCGCCGCTGTTCTCTTTTGAAAAAGCCTCTTTACGCTGCTTCCTGAAACTCGGGCTGAAACTTCACCTTGCCATGTCGTCCGGCTAAAGCACCTTGCCGCAGCTCTAAAAGCATCCAGGCTTCATCGGGAACTTCAAACTCGCAGTCAATACCCCTGGGTTTAGCCGGAACAAATCCAAAGCGCGGGTAATAATCGGGATGACCCAGTACGACTACTATCTCGTGACCAAGGCGGCGGCACTCTTCGAGACCTGCCCGAACCAGTTGTGAGCCGATTCCTTTACGCTGATACGCCGGAAGAACCGCCATCGGGGCGAGGGCTATTGCCTCGGAGCTCGAATGTTCTGATTCGACTTTTACAGGGCTGAACGCAATATGCCCCACAATCTCACCATCCTGGATAGCAACAAGCGATATCGTTAAAACACCACGATTTCGGAGCTTTTCAACAAGTTTTCCCTCTTCTTTTTGACCAAATGCCTGCTCATTAACATAGCGAATAGAGTCGACATCTTCAGAAGTTTCCGGGCGAATAGTCAGCATGTAAAAATCTCCCCAAAACTTGCTACAAGTTCCAGAAGAACGGATAGTGCGCTAGGAGCCATTCTAACAAATCGTAAGACGGAAAACCACTTTAATGAGTCTTCAGGACTGGTCGGGGTTAAACTCAGTAATCTCCTTATCTTTGCGTACCATGGCCAGGATTCGCTTTCTCTCGTCTTTCTCCAGGCCCACAACGTTCAAAAGCTTCTTAATGAACCTGAAACTAGCCTCGTACTCGGGACTGACCAGCTCTATCGCTCCCAACTCCTTAAGCTTATCAGCTTCCCTTACCCGGTGCACTCTCGCTAGAACTTTAAGCCTTGGGTTAATACGCAGCGCGGTCTTTACCGTGGTAACAACTGCTATCGGGTCCGGATAAGTTACCACCAACGCCTTCGCTCTACCAATGTTAGCCTTGGAGAGAACATGTATGTTGGTAGCATCGCCATATATTCGCGGCCGTCCGCTACCTTTGGCTTCGGAAACACGCTCCGGGTCAAGATCGATAACAAGGTAAGGGATGCCGGCATCTTGCAGACCCTGAGCAATGTTCTGTCCAACCCTTCCGTAGCCAGCAATC
>CAYYVO010000243.1:0-923 GCA_964475175.1 uncultured Dehalococcoidaceae bacterium
CTTCAGGAGCTGCGGCGGTCGTTCCTCCAGCTAATATTAACGGAGCACCCGAATGCCTGTCTTACCTGTCACCGGCGGGAGCGCTGTAAACCTTACGATATCTGTCTGCGGCATGTTGCTGTCACCGAGCGCTGCGTCAGCTGCCCCAACAACAAACAGTGCGAACTGCAGTACCTTGTGGACTACATCGGGATGGAGGAAATGCCTCTCCCTTATAAATATAAAGAGCTGCCTGTGGATTATTCACGCGAGCCCCTCGTCAAGCGCGACTATAATCTCTGCATACTATGCGGACGGTGCGTGCAGATGTGCACCGATTACCGTGGTATCGGGGCGATAAGCTTTATAAATCGCGGGTATGAAACAGTCGTCGGCACTGCGTACGACCGGCCTCTCCAGGACTCGAGCTGCCGTTTCTGCGGCGCCTGTGTCGAGGTTTGCCCGACCGGCGCCCTGATGGATGTCGGCTCGGAATACCAGCCGGAATGCCGCGATTCCGAGGAGCTTTCGGTACCGTGCAAGTACGCTTGTCCGGCGAATATCAACGTACCGCTTTACGTTTACCTCACTGGCGAGAGCAAATATCAGGAGGCTCTGGCTATTATCAGGGAAAAAGTGCCTTGCCCGGGGTCGCTGGGTCGCGTATGTATCCACCCCTGCGAGGAAGCCTGCCGGAGGGAAGCCCTTAATGACCCCATATCGATAAGGTTTATGAAGCGCTTTGTCGATGACCGGGATACCGGCGAGTGGAAGAAGTTCTCCCGTAAATTGCCGCCCACCGGCAAGAAAGTGGCTGTGGTCGGCTCGGGCCCGGCGGGACTGACTGCCGGGTATTACCTGGCCAAAGCAGGGCATGACATTACCGTTTTTGAGCAGTTCCCCAAGGCCGGCGGTGTGATGCGCATGGGAATCCCGAACTATCG
>CAYYVO010000243.1:933-1552 GCA_964475175.1 uncultured Dehalococcoidaceae bacterium
ACAAGAAAGTCCACGGAATCACCGCCGAATTTGATTCGGTCGATTCGCTGCTGGAGAAGGGCTACGATGCGGTTTTCCTGGGGCCGGGGGCCCACAGCGGTATGACCCTGGGCGTCGAGGGCGAAGATTTGCCCGGCGTGTATGACGGCGCTTCATTCCTTAGAGACGCCAACCTGGGCTTTAAAGTAGACCTGGGTACGAAAGTAGCGGTCATCGGCGGTGGCAACGTGGCTATCGACAGCGCGCGGGTGGCCTTGCGACTCGGTGCGAAGGATGTGACTATTATATATCGACGCACCAGGGCGGAAATGCCGGCCAGTCCGGAGGAAGTGGAAGCATCTCTTGAAGAAGGCATAAAAATAGAGTTTCTCACAGGACACCTTAAAGTCAGGCAGGAAGCTGGAAAGCTGGTCATGACCTTTAACCGAAACGAGCTTGGTGAGCCTGATGCCAGCGGTCGGCGGCGACCGGTGGCGATAAAGGGGAGCGAGTTTGATACGGAATATACCGCCATCATCGGCGCTATCGGCCAGAGGCCGGAGATACCGGAAGGCTTTGAAGTGAGGACGGGGCGTGGTAATACCATCCAGGCAGACTCCGAGACTCTGGCGACCAGCCG
>CAYYVO010000243.1:1562-3624 GCA_964475175.1 uncultured Dehalococcoidaceae bacterium
GGGCGGCGACGCAGTTACCGGTCCGGACTCCGTCATCAGGGCGATTGCCGTGGGTAGAAAAGCGGCTGTATCCATAGATAAATATCTCGGCGGCAGCGGAATTATCGATGAAGAGCTTACCCGGGAGAGGAAAATAGGCGCCTGCGTCGGTATCACCGCGGAAGGCTTCAAGGACGAGGAACGCGTTAAGATGCCCTGTCTGGCTCCGGAGAAAGTTATTAATAACTTCATCGAGGTAGAAACCGGCCTCCCTGAGGACGGCACCATAGCCGAGAGTAAGCGCTGCCTGCAGTGTGGCGTCAGGTCACAGATTTCCCCGGCGCCACGTCCGCCGGCGGTCATCGATAAGAAGTCTGCAAAACCGGATGCGATAGAGTCTGCTGCTTGACCTTTGTCCGGTCTTCTGGTCTAATGAGCCTGTGCCCCTCTATTTAATACGAGGATATCCGTTTATCTGAGTCCGAAAAGCTATTGATATGACAGAAGATTCCACTACCACTGTAAAAAGGTATATCATCCTCATCATATCCACGGCGACGGGTTTTATCACGCCGTTTCTGGCGGCTGCTGTGAACGTAGCCTTGCCGACCATAGGCCGTGAATTTTCCATGGAAGCGGTGGTGATGACATGGGTCAGTACCATATTTTTCCTTTCAATTGCCGTGGTACAGGTACCCTGTGGGCGGCTGGCCGACATCTACGGACGGAAGAAACTCTTCGTAATCGGGCTGCTGCTGACTATCTTTGCCGCCTCGCTCGGGGCACTTGCTAACTCGGTTGTCATGCTGCTTATCTCTCTGGCTTTAATGGGGATGGGCTCAGGGATAATGTTCAACAACAGCATTTCTATCCTGACTTCGGTATTTCCGGCTGATATGAGAGGACGCGTTCTGGGCATAAGCACGGCAGGAACGTATACCGGACTTTCGATGGGACCGTATATCGGCGGGGTACTTACCAGGGCATTCGGATGGCAGAGTATCTTCATGCTCGCCGGTTTTCTCAGCGTGGTGCTGTTGTCACTCGTTTTCTATTCTCTGAAAGGAGAGTGGCGTGAGGCGGGGGGCGAAAAGTTCGATATAGTCGGTTCCATTACCTACGGTATTTCTATCGTCCTGTTTATGTACGGCTTCTCATCGCTGCCGGACATACCCGGTATCATCCTTTTTATCCTCGGTCTGATGGGCCTGTGGATTTTCATACGCTGGGAGGCGAGGACGGACAGCCCGATTTTCAACCTGAATCTGTTCCGAAAGAACAAGGTCTTTTTCTTTTCCAGTCTGGCAGTATTTGTCTCGTATGTAGCTACTTTTGCGATCAGTTTCCTGCTGAGCCTTTACCTGCAATATATCAAGGGCCTTGCGCCGCAGATGGCTGGTCTTGTCTTGATTACCGCCTCGGTGCTGATGGCTATCATGACGCCGATTTCGGGTCGGGTCTCGGACAGAATAGAGCCGAGACTGGTGGCCTCGGTGGGGATGTCGCTCAACTGCGTGGCGCTTTTTCTACTTATATTCCTGGGCAACGATACGGCGATATGGTTTATCATGATGGCCCTGGCTATCAACGGTCTGGGCATCGGCATTTTTGCCTCGCCGAACACCAACGCTATCATGGGGTCGGTTAACAGGAAGGAACTGGGGGTAGCCGCCGGTACGCTGGGGACGATGCGGACTGCCGGGATGATGGTCAGCATGGGCATCATGATGATAATATTCTCGATGTACATCGGCCAGGCGGAAATTACACCGGAATATTATCCGCAGTTCCTGATGAGCGCCCGGACCGGCTTTATTATCTTCACGGTTCTGAGCATCGTCGGGTTGCTCTTCCAGTTTATTGCCAGGAGTACCGCTAAATCGCTCAGGCCTGAGTAGTCCCGCTTAATGCAGGTACCATTTTTCTGTTCGTCTTTTTGCAATAATTCAATCGTTGTATCTACGTTTTCGACTTGATACGTGTTAAAATAGCAACGATACTCCCACCTGTCAGGGGTATATAGTGGAAGGTCTTAACATCGGTCTCGACCTGCTGATTGTGCTGGTTACGGCCATCGCCGGCG
>CAYYVO010000244.1:0-3606 GCA_964475175.1 uncultured Dehalococcoidaceae bacterium
TAGAAGAAGTCATCAACAATATTTTTCTCTCAAACCGGCACCGCCTCGGCAGCGAGACCGAACAGGAGTGAGGTAATCGTTAAAGTGGTGAAGCTGTCCGCGAATCCCCTGAACGCACCGAATACACCTGCCATCAAACAGAAGATAGTCAGTATGCGCCTGGCCCCGAAGCGGTCGGCGAGGAATCCGGCCGTGATTATGCTGAAGATACCGGCAACGGAGCTTGCCCCCCAGACCGTCCCAATCTCTACGATGTTCAGGCCGATTTCTTCGGATATCTCGCTGAAAAGCACCGGCATGGCTGCCGTGGACATCGCAAAGGCGACGAAGTTGATTGAGGCTCCCAGGAACACCACGTACCAGCGCCGTGCCGACGATTGGTTATCTGCCATCTACTTCAGGAGTCCCCGTCCCTCAAGGTCGGCGGCGATATCGTTAAGCTGCAGTTCTTCGAGTTTGTTCCGGGTCAGCAGGCCGCTGGCAACGTCCCAGCCCCGCAGCTGGTAATATTCGCTCTTCATCTTCTCGAACTCTTCCTTATCGACGACCCATCCGATTTTGGAAATTATCTCGCCGTCCTTGCCCGGCGCCAGGGCGTCCTCGTCAAAAAACAATTCGCCTTTTTGCAGGGGCAGGATGTGAAAGTGTTCCAGCAGCCGGTCGCCTTCGCGTCCCGGCCATCCCTCGCGCAGCATAACTGCCCTTTGCATGTTAAAGTTTCTTTCCCCGATTCTGTGGAGTTCCGCCTCGTCAATCTCATTACCCGTAATCGCCGAGTAAATCTCGATTTCGGTGACAGGCGCAGGGCCGTCTCCTATGTAGCGGAAGGGCTGAGACATCGTCCACCTGAGGTCGCAGAGAATAAGACTTTCCTTGGCGAAAACACGGTCCTGAAGTTTCTTGGCAGCCAGTGCCTTCCCTTCATAGGTAGAGAAATCCGCCGCGATGGCGTTTCCCCAGATATTATCGGCTACCTTGCGGAAGTTCTCGATAGTGAAATTCTCTCCCGTTTTGGCTCCCCCCATGCCGACCCACATCATCAACATCGAACATACTTCATGAAGCTGCTGAATCGGCCGTCTCGGCTCGGTGGCATAAATGAGGCCCGTCGTTATGAACAGTCTCGGGTCGTAGTCCCGTTTCTCGCCCCCCCGGGTAGCGATGAAGACGCTCAGCATTTCCCTGGCTTTCGGCCCGACCGACTCCGCGGCGGCTATCAGGCCGTTGGCGAAAATGGCACCGAAGCCTTCTTTAAAGGTAATCATTCTGGTGAGCTCTTCAATATACTCGGGGCTGCCTACTTTCGATAGCGGGAGTCCCGTATCATTTTCGTTAATAAGGCCTTCCTGGTAACAGGTATCCAGCCACTCTATCATGCTCTCCATTATGGCGGTATCGAGTCCGTAACCGTCGCAGAGCCTGGTGGCCTGCAAACGCGCACCGTCCGGTTTGCCGAGATACCTTATGACCATATCTCCGTAAACATCGGAAGCCTGGCAGAGCGACTTGTAGGTGCGTCCGTTTTCGTCATATATCTGGCGGGAGCAGCCGATGCCGCATCCGTAACACGCATGGTCGCGGGTGAGTCCGGGAACCGCCCACAGCGACGGCATGGGCACACTGGGCTTCGTCGCCGCAATACGGCCGGCCAACTGCCTTACCTTATCGGGGTCAGCCGCCTTCGGTCGCTTATCGCCGGAAGCGACGACGATGGCTTTAAGGTTTTTCGAACCCATTACCGCCCCGAGGCCGCCGGAACCGGAGGCACCGCCTTCCGCCAGCACGATGGCAAAGGGTATCAGGTTTTCTCCGGCGGGACCGATGGTCATCACGCTTACGTCTTTACCCAGTTCCGCTTTTAGGGCATCGCTGGCATCAAAGGTAGTCCGGCCCCAGAGGTGGGAAGCGTCCCGTATCACGACCTTGCCGTCATAGATGTAAATATAAACGGGCTTATCTGCCTTTCCCTGCACCGCCAGGGCATCATAGCCGGCGTATTTTAGCCAGGCCCCCCACCGCTCTCCCAGGTTGCAGTAGGAGAACGATTCGGGATTGCCGAGGGGCGATTTACCGAAGATTTTCCAGCGGAAACCGGCGAATCCCGGGAAACCGGTAACCGGCCCGCTGGCGCAAATCAGGCAGTTCTCGGGGTCGAAGGCTTTGGCTTCCGGCGGCACCATCTCCCAGTAGAGCCGGGCGGCGATCCCATGCCCCCCGGTGTATTTGTCCGTATAAGCGGCACTAGGTACTTTAACAAACTTTCCGTCCGATAAATCTACTTTTAATATCTCTCCCGCGTATCCAAAATCAACCATCTATTAACTTCTCCCTGTTATTCTTATACTAATTTGCGTAAAAGAGCACTATCGTTAACCACTCGTGGTGAGCTTGTCGAACCACGAGACCTCACCCTTCGACAGGCTCAGGGTGAGTGGAAATAATAAGCTAAATTTATACAACAAACCGCTAATGTATCTTTATCCCCAGTTCTTTCAGCTTGGCGGGCGTCGGGCTGCCGGTTTTATCCCAGCCCCGCTCGGCGTAATATTCGTCCAGCATAAAATCGAGGTCTTTCTGGCTGATGACCTGTCCCTTGGAGGCCCCCGCCTTGATAGGCTCGGTCATGAGGCGCTTGGGGAAGGTATCGTCCTTGCGGGTGAAACCCGCCCCGATATTAAACAGGCGGGCGACGTTGTTCAGCCTCTCCCCGATTTTTTCGATATCTTTGGCGGCGAAGTTCATACCGCTGGCGGCGTTAACGAGGTCTGCCGTGTTCTGGCAGGCGACGGCGGGGACGGCCATATCGAGGAGGAAGGCGCACATCGTGGCGCAGTCGCAGGTGACGGCGCGGGTGTCCTGGTTCCACTTGGTCAGCCGGCCCTTGCCTTCGATAGCGTTCCGGTCGACTTCCTCCGGGATGGGGATGCCGAAAATTTCCTGGAAGGCGTAACCGCGATTATGGTCGGCGCCGGTATAGGAGGTGGCGTAGTTCAGACCGTGCGCCTTGGCGCCCCGGACGTCGTAGGCGGGCAGTTCCAGCCCCTTTACCTGCATGGCGTAATCGCCGGTACCTTTGCCCACTTTCTCGGCGGCCTTTTTCGTGCCGAGTCCCAGCAGCTCGCCGAGTCCTTCTTTATAGGTAATCTTGCGCAGCATGTCTATCATCCCGGCGTGGTTGCCGAACTTGAGGTCGATGCCGTCGGTATCTTTCTTGGTTAGTATTCCCTTCTCGTAAAGCTCCATGGCCCAGCCGACGGCCACGCCCGCCGATATCGTATCGATTCCGTATTCGTCGCAAAGGCGGTCGGCGGCAATGACGGCGGGTAGATAGTCCACCCCGCAGGTGCTCCCCAGCGAGTACGTGGTCTCGAACTCCGGCCCCTCGCTGAGGTAGCCGGCGTACGGCCCGGACGTGACCATCTTGATCTGGCTGCACCCCACCGGGCAGTCGTGGCAGTGGGAGCGGGTGACAATCATTTCGTCCTGTGCCTTAAGGCCGAGTCCGGGTATCATGTTGACCTCCCCGGTGGCCGACCAGTTTTTGATGGAATAGATGCCCATCTCGGTCATGGCCGCCGCGGCGACCGAGCCGACATTGCCGTAGCC
>CAYYVO010000245.1:0-3589 GCA_964475175.1 uncultured Dehalococcoidaceae bacterium
ATCAACTCAACCACCCAAAAGCGCTGGAGCAGAAGACTTGAGCAGTGGCGACGCCACCCTGCAGCAGATACTCCTCGGATTGTTGTCGTCATCGATGGTATCAATCAAAGGCCTAATTCCGACTGGGCGCGTATCATTGAGGGTATTGTTGATGAATTAAACCAGTTTGGCGGCCGCCTTATCATTACTGCGCGCACACGGTACTTCCGGGACCGAGTAAAAGGTCGCCTTTCCTTGCGCTTCACTGAGATCACCGTTCCGGAATGGACAGAATCTGAACGCGACGAAATCCTGGCCACACACGGCATAAAGGCATCGGATCTACATCCTGCCGCAGCGGCATCCCTTCGCAATCCGCGTCTCTTGGGAATCGCGTTTGAGCTTCTGAACAAGGCCGATGTCACCAACTTCGAAGAACTCAGCGTCAGTCGGCTTCTCTTCGAACATATGCGTATGAGCGAGCGTGACGCGCCCGTGCCGCAACCAGCGCAAGAGTTTGCTCGTCGGTTGCAGAAACATGCCCACGAGATCATGTCTAGGGTAAAGGCCAAGCAGCAGGACGATCTTAATGTTTTTGAAGAGGACATGGGTGCAGTCGCAGACGGCCGTTTTTACCAGACGGTTGATGGCTTTATAGACGGCGTCCACCGGCCCGGTGCCGAGCGCCGCGTCTTCCTTAGCCTTGCCGTCCGGCCCGATAAGTCTTACCGCCGCCGTAGGCATACCTTTATCGCCGCAGGTAACCTGAATGCGGTCAAGGTGATAGTTTTCTGAGACAGTACGCTGCTCCTCGGCAATCAGCGACTCGATATCGCGGTCGGTAATGTCCTTCTTCTTATCTGCCAGCTCTTTGAAAGCGGTAAAAGCCCGGTTCAGGTCTTCATCGTTCAGACTGAAACCCAGTTCGGAGAGTCGTTGCTTAAAAGCGTGCCTTCCGCTGAGCTTACCCAGCACCAGGCTACTCGAAGGCACGCCTACCGTTTTAGGATCGATTATCTCATAGGTTATCGGCATCTTGATGACGCCGTCCTGGTGTATTCCCGATTCGTGGCTGAAAGCATTGGCCCCGACGATGGCTTTATTGGGCTGTACTAAAAATCCGGTCAGGTCGCTGACCAGGCGGCTGGTCCGGTATATTTGAGCGGTATTTATGCTGGTCGTGAGCTTGAAGAAATCGCTGCGGGTCTTTATGGCCATGACGATTTCTTCCATCGAAGCATTGCCGGCCCTTTCGCCGATACCGTTTACGGTACATTCCGCCTGCCGGGCGCCGTTTTTTATAGCTTCCAGGCTGTTGGATACCGCCAGGCCGAGGTCATCGTGGCAGTGCACGCTGATAACCGCCTTGTCTATATTATCGACATTCTTGAAAATATCCGCAATCAGCCCGCCGAACTCCTCCGGTATAGCGTAGCCGACCGTATCCGGGATATTAACCGTGGTTGCCCCGGCCTTGATAACGGCCTCGATTATCTGGAAGAGGTATTGAGGCTCGGTACGGCTGGCGTCCATGGGCGAGAACTCGATGTCGCTGATATATCCCTTGGCCCTGGCTACCGTATCGCAGGCCATCTTCATAATCTCATCGCGGCTTTTCTTCAGCTGATGAATCAGGTGGATATCAGAGGCCGATAGAAAGATATGTATACGCGGGTTCGCCGCGTCTTTTATCGCTTCCCAGGCGCGGTCGACGGCGTTGAAGTTGGCGTGCGTCAGCGCACAGATAGAAGAGCCTTTTATCTCTTTGGAAATGAGGCTGACCGCCTCGAAGTCACCGGGACTGGTTGCCGGGAAGCCGGCCTCGATAACGTCTACGTTCAGTTTTTCCAGCTGCCTGGCAATTTCCAGCTTTTCCTGAACGTTTAGAGTACCCCCCGCCGCCTGCTCCCCATCACGCAGTGTGGTATCAAAGATTATAACCTTGTCCATAAAAATATTCCTCCTCGGGAGAATTTTTCAAAGATGCAACCGCCTGTTCCCCTCTCCTCTAAATCAGAGAGGGGCCGGTAAGGATGAGAATTATTCTCGCCGGATTGGAACATTTCTGAGTTTTCATGGCTATACGGATATATTATACACGTTTTATGTTATCTTGTCTATACCTATCGCATGGAAAATATAGCAAATATTACTATTAAAGAGCTATTTCTTGGCGCGGCTCTTTATGGTATTCTCTTCAACCGGCATAGCGGCCATGGCTCCTCTGACCATGGCCACACGGCCTGTCCGCGCAATCTCGCGGATGCCGAAGCCTCGCAGCAGCTTAAGCATTGAACCTATCTTGTCCTCGTCGCCGGTTATTTCAATCGTCAGCGAATCCGATGCCACATCCACGATATTCGCCCGGAAGATATCGGCTATCTCAATAATTTCACTCCGTGTGGCGGAGGTAGCCTTGACCTTGATAAGCGCCAGTTCTCGCACGGTGATATTCTCCGCCGTGATATCGGATACCCTTACCACGTCAATAAGCTTGTCAAGCTGTTTTCTGACCTGCTCTACCATGGCATTAGACCCGTCGACGACGATGGTCACCCGTGAAAGATGAGCCACCTCGCTGTGCCCGACGGCGATACTCTCGATATTGAATCCACGACGTCGGAAGAGACTCGCCATCCGATTGAGGACACCTGGTTTATCCTGCACTATGGCAACTAACGTATGTTTTGTCGTGGCCATGTCGACACCTCTTTCTTCGGTTGATCGATGAACTCGATATTCGCCGCTCCGGGCGGTACCATCGGGAATACATTCTCTTCCGGCTCCACCATAAAGTCAATCAGGAACGGGCCGTCATACGCCATTGCCTGCTCTATCGCCGGTATTACCTCTTCGCGCTGTGTTACACGAAGGCCGGGAATACCATAAGCTTCGGCAAGCTTGACGAAATCGGGGCAGGAAAGCGGCGTGGCCGTGTATCTTTTCTCATAGAACAGGTCCTGCCACTGTCTTACCATGCCCAGATATCCGTTATTCATGACCGCTATCTTGACGGCGATATTATCCTGGACCAGCGTTGCCATCTCCTGAAGCGTCATCTGAAGACTGCCGTCGCCGTCTATACTCCAGACGGTCTTGTCCGGGCAGCCTACCTTGGCGCCCATCGCCGCCGGTAAACCGAATCCCATCGTTCCAAGTCCGCCCGACGTTATGAAGTGACCGGGTACATCATGCAGGTAGTGCTGGGCCGCCCACATCTGGTGCTGGCCCACCCCGGTTACGATAATAGCATCACCACGGGTTATTTCATAAAGCTCGTGGATTATATATTGGGGCAGTAATGCATCGCTGTCATAGACATCTATCAGGGGGTGCGTTTTACGCCAGTCGTCGAGTTTGTTTATCCAGTCTAGATGCTCGTTTTCCTCGACGAGCTTACTCAATCCCTGAAGCACTGCCTTTACGTCGCCGACTATCGGCACGTTGACGGACACGTTCTTACCGATTTCGGCCGGGTCCAGGTCGATATGGATAATCTTGGCATGGGGCGCAAAGCCGTTTATCTTGCCGGTCACACGGTCATCGAACCTCATTCCCACGGCTATCAGGACATCGGTATCGTCCATGGCCTTATTAGCATAGCCCGTAC
>CAYYVO010000246.1:0-3588 GCA_964475175.1 uncultured Dehalococcoidaceae bacterium
GGAGAATATCCGTCCGTTGCTGAACGTATCCCGGAAGAAATACTGCCCTACCGGCTTATCGATAATGTCCGGCAGCAGTGCGCCGACCAGCAATATCCTGATATCGACGTAGCGTGATAACGAAGAAAACCATGATACTTTTTCGGTTTGAGCGGCTTCCCTGCCCTTTACCGCCTGAGCCGCCAGGGCTGCCGCTCCCAGAGTTATTCCGACGTGTGCAAGTACAAGCATCTTTCCCTTATTTCATACTTTTTTTTACTTTTTCCCACTCAATGAAAATCACATGCTAGGTAATCTACCATCATCTATAATATAATAAATCGTGTCGGCAGGGTAATTCATGCGTCAGGCAGGTTAACAAAATGAAAATAATCGGGCTTACCGGGGGCATAGGCACCGGCAAGAGCACGGTAGCGAGCTTCCTGGTGGAACTGGGGGCCGTTACCATGGACCTGGACAAGGTGGGGCATGAAGCCCTCAGGCCAGGGGGTAATGCCCGGGAGCGGATAATCAGCGAGTTCGGCAACCGTATCCTGACCTCCGGTGGTGATATTGACCGTTCGCGGCTGGGCAAGATCGTTTTCAATGACTATGAATCGCTTCAACGCCTGAACAGCATACTGCATCCCGTTATCGACGATATAGTAAGCGCCAGGCTGGCGGAATATAAACGAAAGGGAGTCAAGGTGGTGGTGCTGGAGGCAGCGGCTATGCTGGAAGCGGGCCGGACGGAGCAGGCCGATGAGATATGGGTAACCAACGCCCCGGTAAAAACAGTACTGGCCAGGCTCAGTAAAAGACCGGGTTATTCCGAAGAAGAGGCCAAAAGGCGTATAGAGTCGCAGCTGTCCGTTGAGGAACGCCTTAAATATGCGGATGTCGTTATCGATACGGACTGCAGCTTCAACGAGCTCAAGGAACGGGTGAAAGAGCAATGGCAGAAACTACAGGAGAGAATCTGAGATGGCAAATATCAAATATAGAGAAACCGCCCAACAGGACCTCGACTTGATCGCTGCTCTCTGGCAAAAGCTCAACGACCATCATGGGTCGATTTCCCAATATTTCTCCGACCGTTATCCCCGCAACACCTTCGAGCGCAGGAAACAGGAGCTTTTAAAGAAATCTTCCGGAGGCTCCATGCGCATTGACCTCGCGCAGAACGCGGCTACAGGTGACCTGATAGGCTACTGCATCAGCACCGTGACCGCCGACGGTACGGGCGAGATAGACTCAATATACGTCGAGGAAGACTACCGGCGGAACGGCATCGGCGATAAGCTGATGCAGAAAGCTTTGGACTGGATGGACAGGCTGGCGGTGAAAAGGAGGGTGATACAGGTCCTCGTCGGCAATGAAGAAGTATATACTTTTTACAGTCGCTACGGCTTTCAACCAAGGTGCACTCTATTAGAGCAGGTATAGACCACAAATACAGAAAACCCCAATTGACTCTCAGCTGTAAAACTGGTATAATAATACCTTTGGAGGCCCGAAATTTACGCTATTATTGAAACAGGTGGAAAACAGTATAAAGTCGCCGAAGGCCAGACTATAGAAGTAGAGCGTCTGGCTGTAGACGAAGGCGGAACCTTGGAGCTCGATAAGGTTCTCATGATTGCCGATGGCGATAACGTAACGGTCGGCAAGCCGGTCATCGAAGGCGCCAGAGTGCTGGCTAAGGTGAAAGAGAACGGCCGTGGCGATAAGATTATCGTCTTTAAATACAAGGCCAAAGTCCGCTATCGCCGCAAGAACGGCCACCGCCAGCATTACACCAGCCTGAGCATCGATAAGATACTCCCCCCGGGGGTAGAAGCCGAGGCACCCAAGCCGGCCAAAAAGACCACGACGCGGCGCAAGAAAAAAGAGGTAACGGAAGATGGCGCATAAAAAAGGCGGCGGCACCAGTCGCAACGGAAGAGACAGCCAGGGTCAGCGACTCGGCGTTAAGAGATTCGCCGGGGAGAAAGTGAATGCCGGCACCATCATCGTGCGCCAGCGCGGCACGCATATTCATCCCGGCAGCAACGTAGGGGTCGGCAAGGACCATACCATCTATGCGCTCATTGACGGTATCGTGCAGTTTGAGCCCACCAGCAACAATCGCAGAAAGGTCAGCGTTTACGCCAGCTAACCATTATGAAAGAGAAGATACATCCCCAGTATTATAACGACGCCGAAGTAGTCTGCTCCTGCGGCAACAAGTTCACCACAGGCTCTACCCGGAAACAGTTAAAGGTCGAGGTATGCAGCAACTGTCACCCGTTCTTTACGGGCGAGAGGCGCATGCTGGATACTACAGGACGCGTTGAGCGCTTCAAGAGGCGCTTTAAACTTGGAAACTAGGCAATCATATATACGGGAAGGCAGGAGCGGTATAAAATCCCGCTCCTTTTTTCTTTAAGCAGTATGGCGGAAGAAAAAAAGAAATATAATTACGGCGGTCAGGCGGTTATCGAAGGGGTGATGATACGCGGGCGCAAGTCCGTAGTAACCGCCGTGCGCAAACCGAACGGTGAAATAGATACTCATGTCCGAACTCCTCATCCGATAACTACCGGGCGTTGGAGGCGGATGCCTTTGTTTCGCGGGGTTATCGTCCTCGTCGAGGCCATGGTTATCGGCATCCAGAGCCTGATGTATTCGGCCAATGTCGCCATCGAAGAAGAGGAGGAGGAAGTCCCCACCAAGGCACTCTGGGGCATGGTTGCGATGGGCGTTATTCTCCTGGTCCTGCTGTTCTTCCTCGCCCCTCTTTTCCTTACCAATCTGCTGAATAAATATATACCTAACTCTATCGTGTTCCACATCATCGAAGGAGTGGTACGCATTATTATCTTCGTCATTTACCTCAAGGTTATCGGGATGATGAAAGATATCAAGCGGGTATTTACCTATCACGGCGCCGAGCACAAGACGGTCAACGCTTACGAGGCCGGCGTGCCGATGGAGGTAGATGCCATAAAGCCATACAGCACCGCCCACGTGCGCTGCGGCACCAGTTTCTTATTCCTGGTGCTGGTAATCGCCATCTTCGTTTTTTCCTTCGTGGGACGCCAGAACCTGTGGCTGATGATTGGCGCCCGCATCGTGCTCATCCCGGTTATCATGGGGCTTGGCTACGAGGTCATTTATTACGGAGCCAGGTACGCCCATAACTGGTTCATGAAAATAATCTTAGCCCCCGGTCTGCTGATGCAGTCGCTGACCACGGGAGAGCCGGATGACCGGCAACTGGAAGTGGCGATAGCGGCCATAAGCAAGGCGGTGGAAGTGGACATGGAGGAAGAAGCGGCGCAGGCTGCCTCTTAAGTAATTACAGGTCGGTCCCGGTCAGCTCCTGGAAGAAGCAGGTTTTGAACAGGATTTTGGAGTCAGGTATTGGCAAGCAAATCAGATCACAGACCTTTGGAGCTTTATGGAGGCACTTCAAGAGAGGATCAGAGACCCAACATTGCAGGCAGGAGACCTTATGGCATGGATGGTGGAGTCGCTTGACTATCTTGAGTACTTTCAAGACTACTATGGCAAAGGAGAACATTCCGTGGAGAAACGCTCTGCTGTAACAAATTTCATCAGGTACCT
>CAYYVO010000247.1:0-3508 GCA_964475175.1 uncultured Dehalococcoidaceae bacterium
CAAGAAGCGAGAGGGAGTAGCTGTTTATGAGCCGGAAAAAGATACGCGTGCTGGTAGCCAAGCCGGGACTCGACGGGCATGACCGCGGTGCCAAGGTGGTAGCCCGCGCCCTGCGTGATGCCGGCATGGAGGTCATTTACACCGGCATACGCCAGACCCCGGAGATGATTGTTGCTGCGGCCCTCCAGGAAGATGTTAATGTCATCGGCCTGAGCTGCCTTTCCGGCGCCCATATGGAACTGTTTAGTGAGGTCATGCAAGGGCTCAGGGAAAAAGACATGGGTAATGTCGTCGTGGTTGCCGGCGGCACTATCCCCGAGGACGATATCCCCGCCCTTCGGAAACTCGGCGTTAAAGCCGTGTTCGGGCCGGGCACGCCCACCGCAGAGATTGCCGATACTATCAAGAAACTGGTATGAAAACCAAATTAAAACTCCTTGAGGCACAAGATATCCCGCTTCTTGCTTCACCGCCGTCATTTCTCAACTTCAATACTCCGCCATCGTATTTTGATAATCTGCTGGCGGAACAGGAAAAAGCCAACCGTGTCGTCCTTGTGGCTTATTATAATGATGATATAGCCGGTTTCGCGACCATCAAGTGGCAATCAGATTATCCCCCGTTTGCCGAAAAGTCTATCCCGGAAATCAACGACCTCAGAGTCCATCCTGATTTCCGGCGTCGCGGTGTAGCCACCGCCCTTATGGACGAAGCCGAAAAAAGGATTTTCGTAAGGTCATCAACTGCAGGCATCGGGGTAGGTATGTACGCCGACTACGGGCCCGCCCAGCGTATGTATTTTACCCGCGGATATATACCCGATGGCATGGGCCTCTATCATGGCAAACAGCCGGTGGTACCGGGGCAGGACGTGCGCGTGGACGATGACCTTGTCCTCTACCTGACCAAGGAACGTAAAAAGGATAGAGGATAAATCAAAAGTCTCTATCGGTGAAGTTAAAACCCCAAAAAGCGATAAAAGTCATTTTTCTCTCTCAGGATTTTCTGTTATTATGCCTATGATCAAGCGAAAAAAGCTATCAGGAGGAATCTTATGGCAAATACAACCGATAACCTTAACGAGGCCTTTGCTGGTGAAAGTCAGGCTAACCGTAAATACTTATTCTTCGCGGAGAAGGCCGATGAAGCCGGAAACAAACAGATAGGACGGCTGTTCCGTGCCGCCGCGGAGGCGGAAACCGTTCACGCCCGCAACCACCTTAGAGTGCTCGGGGAAATCAAGACCGATAAAGAGAACCTGGAAGCGGCCGTTGGCGGAGAAAGCTACGAGTTTACCAGCATGTATCCCGGATTTATCGACCAGGCTAAAAAAGACGGTAATGCCAAGGCAGAGAATAGCTTTGATTTAGCGAACAAGGTAGAGCAGATACACCACAAGCTTTTCCAGGCAGCCCTGAAAGACCTTGAAGCAGGCAAGACTTTCAATGATGCTCCTTACTATGTCTGCCAGGTGTGCGGCAATACGGTGGAGGGTGAAGCCCCGGAGAGGTGCCCGATATGCGGCGCCCCGCGAAGTCGTTTCAAGAAGGTGGAGTAGGTCTGTAAATAACAAAAGGCCGGTTAAACGAACCAATTAGCTAGAAAATACCGCCCCCTATTATCAGCCTGAGAACAGCAACGACGAATACCAGAATACCAATGACAAGTCCGGCGGTGGCCATACCGCCCCGGGATTTTGACATGGCTATACTGCTGAACACTATTCCCAGAATCGCCGCCGGCAATGTCGTGAACCAGTTAAACCAGCCTAAAAATGGGATAAGCCCTATCAACAGGAAAAATCCCGCCACCAGACTCAGAACGAAGCCTGCTATGGCCATATCAATCCCTCCCTCCGGACTTCAGGTCATGGATTATTCTATACCTGCGATTATATAGTATTAATCCCAGGAGTGTAAACTTCTCTGATTTTGATTACTTTTTTCAACCGCCCCAATCTATCGCCAGGTTCGTCCCCAAAATCCATTTCTCTTGAAACCAGTTTGACAAAGTTACCCCTATCCCATAAATTAGAGTTGTCGTAACAAAAGCATGCAAGGAGGACAGCTGACTATGGAATGGGGAATGGCTAACCGCCTGTCACACCTCGTCCAACCGGACGGACACTGCCTTTTTATGCCGATAGATCACGGCTATTTTCAGGGACCTACCAGGAAGCTGGAACAGCCGGGAAAAACCCTCGAACCGATAATGCCTTATGCAGATGCCGTTTTCGTCACCAGGGGCGTGGTGCGCTCGGCGATACCCCCGGCAGGCTGCAAACCGATTATCCTCCGCGTTTCCGGCGGTACCAGCATGGTCGGAGCCGACCTCGCCAACGAGGGCATCACCACCGATATTGAGGAAGTTATCCGCATTAATGCCTCGGCGATGGGTCTCTCTATATTCGTCGGTACCGATTATGAAAAAGATTCTCTGCTTAATCTTTCTAAACTGGTCAACGAGGGCGAGAAATACGGCATTCCTGTCATGGCGGTGACGGCCGTCGGGAAGGAACTGGAGAAACGTGACGCCCGCTACCTGGCGCTTGCCTCCCGCATCGCGGCTGAGCTGGGGGCAAAGATTGTCAAGACCTACTGGTGCGAGAACTTCGAAAAGGTCGTAAACGGCTGCCCCGTGCCGGTGGTCATGGCCGGCGGCCCCCAGACGGATACGGAGCTGGAGGTTTTTCAGTTCGTCAATGACGGTATGCAGAAAGGCGCCATCGGCGTGAATCTGGGGAGGAACATCTGGCAGAACGATTACCCGGTAGCCGCTATCAAGGCGATACGCGCCATCGTCCACGATAACGCCACCCCGGAACAGGCCCAGGAGATATACGATACCGTTAAAAATGAGTAATTCTTCTACTAAAAATATGCGCGTTGCCGTCTGGTATAACAACCGGGATATACGCATCGAGGAAAGGCCGGTACCGGAAATAGGCCCCGGTGAATTATTAGTACGCATCATAGCCAGCGGTATCTGCGGCAGCGACGTCATGGAGTGGTATCGGATCAAGAAGGCGCCACTTGTGCTCGGACACGAGATAACCGGCGATGTTGTCGAGGCAGGCCGTAACGTCGTCGGATTCAGCAACGGAGACCGCGTATTCGTCTCCCACCATGTGCCCTGCAACTCCTGCCATTATTGTCTCGCGGGCAATCACACGTGCTGCGAAACCCTCCACACGACCAACTTCCACCCCGGCGGGTTTGCCGAGTATCTCCGTGTGCCGCCGATCAACGTTGATCGCGGCACGTTTCTTCTACCCAATGAGGTGTCCTACGAGGAAGGGGTATTCGTAGAGCCGCTGGCGTGCGTTGTGCGATCCCAAAGGAAGGCCGGAATCAAGGCAGGGGACTGCGTTGCGGTGCTCGGTAGCGGCATGTCGGGGTTGCTGCACATCCTGCTGGCCAAAGCGTCGGGTTCTGGTCGCATTATTGCCACAGACATCAATCCATACCGTCTGCAGAAAGCGGCGGAGCTTGGAGCCGAGGTAGTAATC
>CAYYVO010000248.1:0-3476 GCA_964475175.1 uncultured Dehalococcoidaceae bacterium
AAATTATCTACTGTCCCGGATGCAACTATGCCGCCAATGTCGACAAGGCCGTGAGTTTAAAGGAAAAGATAGACAACAGCGACCCTCTGCCTGTGGAAGAGGTTTCTACCCCCGGCATGGGCACTATCGAGGAGGTCGCCGGTTTCCTCAACGTACCCCACAGCCATACGCTCAAGGCTGTATTTTACGTCGCCGATGGAGAGTTGGTCTTTGTCGTTATCCGGGGCGACCTGGGTGTAAATGAAATCAAGCTCAATAACGTGCTCAAAGCTACCGACCTGCGTATGGCTACCGAGCCCGAGGTCATCGAGGCCGGCATCGTTGCCGGGGCCGCTTCGCCGGTGGGTCTTAAGGGATTCAAAGTAGTCGCCGACGACTCCGTATCGTCGGGCACGAATTTCGTTGCCGGCGGCAATAAGCCTGATACTCACATCAAGAACGTTAATTACCCGCGGGACTTCAAGGCGGATATCGTGGCGGATATCGCCACCGCCCGGTCGGGCGATAAATGTACAGAATGCGGCGGCACCTATGCATCGAAACGCGGCATCGAGGTTGGGCATATCTTCAAGCTGGGCACCATGTACAGCGAGACGTTCGATGCTTCATTTATCGATGAAAAGGGCGATAACCATCCAATAGTCATGGGCTGCTACGGCATGGGACTCAGCCGACTCTTAGCAGGGGCTATCGAGCAAAACCACGACGACAAGGGCATTATCTGGCCGGTGCCCATCGCACCGTATCAGGTCTACCTGTGCCCGCTTTACCGTGAAGGCTCAAATGTAGCCGAAGTCTCCGAGAGTCTTTACGAAAAGCTGGAAGCAGCGGGACTGGAAGTGCTTTACGACGATCGCGAAGAGTCGCCCGGCGTCAAGTTCAACGATGCCGACCTCCTGGGGATACCGTTCCGGGTGACCGTAAGCCCGCGTACCCTTGAAAAAGACGCCGTGGAATCAAAAAAGCGTTCGGAAAAAGAGTTTGAGGTCATTCCGCTGGCGGACATCGTTGAGAAGCTTAAAGGGATTATCGGGATTTAGTTTTTCAAGCTTTTCATATCTCTATTGCCACTGTTATTATAAATCGCTATAATATCGTCAATGTCTTCTATAATCGAAGTCCAAAACCTCCGCAAGACCTATAAAGATACCATCGCCGTTGACGATATCTCTTTCGAGGTAAACGAAGGCGAGATATTCGGGCTGCTTGGCCCCAACGGCGCCGGCAAGACCACGACAGTTGAATGCCTCCAGGCATTGAGACAGGCTGATTCGGGTCAAGTCAGGGTACTCGATTTCGACCCGCGTACCCAGGCACAGTCTTTACGGCGGCATATCGGCTCGCAGCTTCAGGAGTCGGCGCTGCCCGACCGCATCAAGGTCTGGGAGGCCCTCGACCTCTTTGCATCGGTTACGCCCAATGCCCTTGATTGGCAGACCCTGTTGGAGCAGTGGGGGCTGGCGGAAAAGAAAAAAGCCAGCTTCGCCAGCCTGTCCGGCGGGCAAAGGCAGCGATTGTTCATCGCCTTGGCGCTGGTCAATAATCCCCGGGTGGTCTTTCTGGACGAGATGACTACCGGCCTCGATCCGGCGGCACGCCGCGTGGCCTGGGACTTAATCAGGGCTATACGGGACGGGGGCACGACGGTGGTGCTGGTGACTCATTTCATGGATGAGGCCGAGGAACTCTGCGACCGAGTTGCTATCGTCGACCGGGGTAATATAATCGCCTCGGATGCCCCGCAGGGTCTTATTACCGACCATGCCAGCGAGGTAAGGGTCATCTTTACGGCGGAACCGGCCGACCTTTCCTGGCTCGATGAAATCCCCCAGGTAAAGAGCGTTGTGAGAAAAGGCCCGCGGGTGGAAGTGGAAGGCACCGGCCCGGTCTTGGCCCTGGTGGCGGCGGCGCTGGTGGAACACGATATAGTACCGCCTGACCTTCGTGTAGAGCAGCCGTCATTAGAGGACGTCTTTCTGAAACTGACCGGTCAAAGCGCCGTAGAGTATTAAGAGAATGCGTACTTTTTTGAAATTATCCTGGGTAGAGATAAAGCTCTTCATCCGTGAACCCATCACGATGGTGTTTACGCTGGCCCTGCCGGTGATATTCCTCTTTGTAATGGGTGGTGTTTTTGGCAACACCCCCGATACCGATGACAGCGGGATGATTGTCTTTCGAGGGGTTGGAGCCCTCGATTACTATATACCTGCCTATTTTGGGCTGGTAATGATGGCCATAGGCACCGTAGCCCTGCCGGTGCATCTGACGGGCTATCGGGAGAGGGGAGTATTACGCCGCCTGCGTGCTTCTTCCATATCCATCTGGTCGTTGTTGGGAGCGCAATTGGTAGTCAGTTTTATCATCGCCGTAGTTGGCAGCTTATTGGTTTTAGTCTTGGGGCTGCTGGTCTATTCGCCGCATCTGCCGCAGTCGCCCGGTCTGTTGATACCGGCTTTCTTACTCGGGTTGCTTTGTTTTAATGCTATCGGATTTTTCCTCGGAGCCGTTCTTCCCTCGACACGGGCGGCGCAGGGGCTGGGTTTGATACTCTTCTTCGTGATGATGATACTCGGTGGCGCCGGGCCGCCGCCCGAGGTCCTGACCGGGGCGATGGACATTGTGGGGAAGATAACACCTCTGCGGCATGTCATTATAATGTTACAGGACCCTGCACTCGGTTTCGGGTGGAATATAAATGCTTCCCTGATAACAGCCGGCTTCATGGTGGTGGCGACCGCTTTGGCCGCCCGGTTCTTCCGGTGGGAATAGAAATTATTGAAGAGGTGTGGATAAAGAGGTTTGAAACGGCAGATTTATTCCTTGTTGTCTATTTCATGCTTCAGAGTTTCGATGAAATCAGCTAAAGGCTGGACGGGCAACTGCTCACCGCTACGGCTCCGTACGGAAACGGTGTTATTCTCAATCTCTTTATCGCCGATGACGACCATGTAGGGAATCTTTTCCAGTTGCGCCTGCCGGATTTTCAGGTTCATCCGCTCGTTGCGGTCGTTGACTTCTACCCTGATTCCTTTACTCTTCAGCTCGGTGGATACCTTAAAAGCATGGTCGATATGGCGGTCGGCAACCGGGATTATTTTTACCTGCACGGGGGCCAGCCAGAGCGGGAAAGCGCCGGCATAATGCTCGATGAGCAGCCCGAAGAACCGCTCCCAGGAACCCAGTAAAGCGCGGTGTACCATATAGGGACGGTGCTCCCGGCCGTCTACTCCAATGTACACCATGTCGAAACGTTCCGGCAGGTTGAAGTCGAACTGTATGGTACTCGCCTGCCATTCGCGCCCGATGGCGTCTTCTATTTTGATATCGATTTTCGGGCCGTAGAAGGCGCCGCCGCCTTCATCCACTTCGTAGGGGAGGTTGTTATCGTTAATTACCCTGCGCAGGGCTTCCTGAGCATCCTTCCACATATCCTCGCTGCCGATAGAGCCGGTGGGGCGGGTGGAGAGGTATAC
>CAYYVO010000249.1:0-3472 GCA_964475175.1 uncultured Dehalococcoidaceae bacterium
ACCCCGACCACTATGTGGAGCAGCAGCACCTGCCCGATTCTTTAAAAGGCAAGCGGTTTTACACCCCCGGCTCTTTCGGTTATGAGAAACAGGTAATTTCCCGCCTTAAAAACTGGCTGCAAAAGAAAGTAAACCCGGGAACACCGGAAGAAACGGAAGAGCCGGAGCCGGATATCTAGATAAAACCGGTACTGAAAACCTTCCTTTCTACGCCTGAAGATTCCTTGACAATGACTGTAAATCTCTACTAAACTTTTGGTGGTAAAGCGTTAAAATCCCGGTTGGGAAGAAGGAGTATAATATTGCCCGTTAGTTTGGGGCAGTTCTCCAGGTTTTCAGTCATCAACGTCAAGAGTTACCACTTTAAAAGCATCACGTTTTTCTCACCGTCAGGTCAGCTTCTATACTTCGTTTTACCGTTAAATCCTTCCTTAAATCTCCGGCGAGTATCTTTTTAATCTTCCCGACAAAGGAGAAACAGTCATGGTAAGATTACCCTTTATCCCCAAGGAGCATAAATTCTTTGAGCTCTTTGAGGAAAGTGCTGAAAATATCCTGAAAGCAGCCAGAGAACTCAAGGAAATGGTTGATACATGGCAGTTTATCGATAGCCGCGTGGCGGAAATTACCGAACTGGAACACCATGGAGATACCATAACTCACCAGGTAATTTCGTTGCTGCACCGCACCTTTGTTACCCCCTTCGATCGCGAGGATATCGCCCTGCTGGCCCATACCATGGATGATGTTATCGACTTCATTCATTCCGCAGCGGATGCTATGTTCATATATAAGATTGACAAGCCGACAGAACGGTCAAAGGAACTTGCCGATATTATCATCCGGGGAGCAGTCGAGATTCAGAAGGCCGTATCCGGGCTAAAACGCCGGTCCGAACTGAAGAATATCATGGAAGTGTGTGTGGAAATAAACCGGCTTGAAAATATGGCCGACCGCGTTTACCGGGCTGCCATGGCAGAGTTGTTTGAAAATACGTCCGACGTCACTCAACTTATCAAGTGGCGTGAGATTTACGAGCACATGGAGGCCGCCACTGACAGGTGTGAAGATGTCGCAAACGTCCTTGAAGGGGTAGCCCTGAAGCATGCCTGATACTTCCCTGGCACTTTTCATCCTGATTATTGTTTTATCAATTGGCTTCGGTGTGGTCAATGGATTCAACGACGCCGCCAATGCCATCGCCCCGGCTATTGGCGCCCGTTCCCTTTCCTCAAGAACTGCGATATTGATAGCGGCCGTGGCTAACATGGCTGGCGCCTGTACGGGTACGGCGGTAGCCCATACCATCGGTAAGGGTATCCTGATTCCGGAAGCGATTACCTTTGCAACCGTAATTGCGGCTTTAGCCTCTATTATCATCTGGGGAACCCTGGCTACCTACATGGGCCTACCCATCAGCCTGCATCACGGTTTCATCGCTGGTCTGGCGGCCTCCGGGATGGCAGTGACCGGGGCCGGGGCGGTGGTATGGAGCGTGATGGGACAGATACTGGCGGCGGTAATCATCGCACCTTTACTCGGCTTTGCCGGTGGTTTCATGGCCATGGTCCTGATTTTCTGGGTGTTCCGGCGTACTGCCCCGGAGAAGGTACGGCAGAATTTCAGCCGAGGCCAATATCTGACGACCGCTTTTATGGCTTACAGTCACGGCAAGAATGACGGCCAGATGCCGATAGGGGTAATTGCGATGGCCATGGTGATTTTTTATAATGATCCAGGCATTTGGGATAAGCTTTCGATACTATCTCCTGACACGTGGTGGATAATTGTTGTGCCGGCGCTGGCTATCAGCGCGGGTACGGCTATAGGGGGCTGGAGGGTAATTAAAACCATGGGCATGAAAGTCACGAGGCTCAGGCCGGCTCAGGGGTTCACCACCCAGGCCGCTGCCGCCACTGTTATCGAGGTGGCCTCTCACTTCGGCATCCCGGTGAGCACCACCCACCTTATCAGCGCGTCAACCATGGGCGTGGGGGCAACAGAGCGGTTTTCGGCGGTACGCTGGGGTATAGCCGGTAACATCGTGGCGGCATGGATACTGACGTTCCCTATCTGCGGGGTGCTGGGATATTTATTTTCCTGGGTGCTGCACGCGGTGTTCTAAAGGACTATAAACCAAGCACCCGCGGTGTTACGCGACACTTTTCGGCGGTGATGATAGCCTCAATCTCGGCTACGGCACGTTCGAGCTCTCCCTGATGATTAACCACTATATAATCGAATATCGATAGCTTTTTAAGCTCATTAGCTGCGGTTTGGAGTCGCAGGTCCATCTCCGATTGCTTTTCCGTCTGCCGCTGCCTTAGCCGCAGCACAAGGTCTTCCATAGAGGGCGTCGTTAGAAAGATAAAAACCGCCTGCGGGAACTTCTTTTTGATTGTTTCCGCCCCCTGGACATCAATCTTTACAATAACGTCCTTACCGTTTTTCAAGGCTTCTTTTACCGGCTTGCCGGGGACGCCGTAAAGGTTTCCGTAAACGCTGGCCCATTCTATCAGTTGATTCCCGTCAATCAATTTCTGGAATTCAGTCTCGGAAACAAAATGGTAATGTTCACCGTCCTGCTCGCTGGCGCGCCGGGGCCTGGTGGTAGTAGTGATAATGAATTCCAGAGGAAAACCGGACTTCTTGAGTCCGGTTAAAACAGCATCCTTACCGGAACCGGAGAGACCGGAGAGGACGATGAGTAAGGGATTTGCCTGAGGGCTTAACGCAGCGGGATTGTCATGGCTCATCGGGACTTTCACTTTGCTCTTGTTTTCCCATTATAACCGGCTTGCTTAACTGAAGCCGGCTGGCTATGGTTTCCGGGGCGAGGGCGGCCAGGATGATATTGCCGCTATCCGTAAAGATAACAGCCTTGGTCCTCCTCCCGCTGGTCATATCTATTACCTTCCCGTTATTCCTGCCATCGTGGATGGTGCGCTTGGTAGGGGCCGAATTTGGTGAGGCTATAGCGATAGCTCGGTTCATCGCCAAAATGTTGCCGAATCCAATGTGAACCAGCTCTATGCTCATATCATCATCACCTCGTATTTTATTATGACATCAATACCGTTTTAACGGCTAAAAAACAATCAATATATTCAAATACGTAGCGATAAACGGGGCCGGTAACGACGCCCGGTACTATCAGAAGAGCCTTGCGGTAATAAAAATACGAGGGTTCAAATCTGCCTCTTGGGAAAATCCTTCCAATAAGCTATCACTTGTCTCCGGCATTGTCAAGGGCGGTTTACACTCACCCACGCGGGTATTTGAGGGAAGTATATATAAAAATTTACATTCTTTATATGAAAAATTAAGATATTGCCCTTTCCTTGTAACGAATGTTGTGCTAAAATATATACAGTTACAGCCTAGATCATTAACAATTTTACATTAATCGTGAGATTTGCCTCTTGGTGGTTAGAGCGGGGTGGCACCACCCGTTCCCATCCCGAACACGGAA
>CAYYVO010000250.1:0-3467 GCA_964475175.1 uncultured Dehalococcoidaceae bacterium
CCGATGTGGTGATGGGTTTCATGGAAGGCCGCGACACCAGTGACTTCGAGGAGGCGATAATCTGGCAGAAGTACCCGGCTATGCTGGCTGGCCTCCCCGCACAGGAAGCCACCAACAAGATATGGGATAAGGCCGCCCTCGAGGAGAAGTTCGGCAAGGTAGAGTAGTTCTAATAACTAAATATTTTAGGATATATAAAGCCCGGCCTCGCTGGTTTTATTATCAGCAGGGACCGGGCTTGCGTTTGCCCCGTTATCGCTCATCATCTATAATCTGCCTGTGACGGCTTTATGGGCAATACTGATAATATTCGGCGTCTGGCTGATATTAAGTTTTGTACTGAAGCGGTTTATTCAACTTTTTCTTTTCCTGCCCCTATAGAACTGCGGTACCAGTAGCAGGGCAGCCAGAGATGATACCACCATAGCCACCCACATTACCGATGCCGCCTGCGTGTGTATGCGCAGCGGTGAGAAGAAGAGGGAGGAAAGCCCTATAGCCAGGCCGAAGGCGTTGGCTAATACCGGGCGAGAGATTGTAGTGATGGCAGAATCGACAGAATCCTCACGGCTCATCCCGCGGCGGCGGTAGTAGTAAACGCCGGATAAAAGATGTATGGAATAGTCCACGCCCACGCCGATAGCGATTGCGGAGAGGTTGGCGGTCATGAGATTGATGTTGAATCCCGTTATGGACAGCATACCCAGAATGGCGCAAATGGTCAGGGCTATCGGTAGCAGTCCCGCCAGGGCGGCGGTGAACTTGCGCAGCGTTATCCAGAGCATGAGGAAAATCAGCAGCAGGGCCAGACCCAGACTCTGCACCTGACTTCTGAAAACGAGTTTATTCATCTCATTGAAGAGGACCGGCATACCGGTGATAATCCTTATCGTGTCGCTGTTATTGGCCACGAAATCATCCAGGACTTCGATGTCTTCAGAGTCCAGCTCCTCGGTTTTTATTATTAGTTTCAGACCGTCCTGGGAAACGAAGCTGCCTATTTCCTCACTGTCAACCTGGCCAAGCATCATGCTGATGAGAGTGGGATTGGCGGGATAGGAGTCCTGACCGGTAGCCATTTTATTGATTCCCACCACGAGGTCAAAAACGGAGAAAGCACTCTTGATGCCGGGGAGTTTTTCCAGTTCTCTCTCTGTCTCCAGCACCTGCTCAGCCAGTTCAATGTCCAGCAAGGCAGCCTGTCCTTTTGTGGAGATTATCTCCCCCGTTAGCGGGATAGCACTGCCGAAGCTCTTTTCCACACGGTCGAAAGTCTTCCTGATTTCCGAGCTTTCTTTAAAGTAGGTCAGAGTGTTGGATTCTACCTGGAGACCCGGGATAAAGACGATTGAAACAACGAAGATGAGGGCAAAGACGATGATTACCGGAATCCTCTGCCGCGATGCCTTGAGTACTGTATTCCTGAGCCACTCGTCTTTTAACGCCGGTGTTTTCGCCGTCACGTTGATTCGGGAAAGTACCGCCGGCAGGAAAAACAGGGCGATAAATCCGGCGTAGCCGATACCCAGGGTAACGAAGACACCCATGTAGCGCATCGGGACAATGTCCGTCCAGGCGAGGGAGGCGAAGCCGGCCATGGTGGTTATCGTCGCCAGGAATATGGGTGTGCCCACCATTCCCAGCGTTTCCACGGTCAGCTCCCGGCAGTCCTTGTACTCGTTGATATTATCCAGAAAATGGCTGATATAGTGCAACCCGTAGGCAGAGCCCATCACCAGGATAAACAGGGGACTCAGTACCGTCAGCAGGTTCAGGTCCTGGCCGCTCCAGAAGATGGTACCGAAAGTCCACAGCGCGGCGAATCCGGCTGGCACCATGGACAGAACGGCAAGGCGGAAGCTTTTCAGGACAAAGCGGAAGACCAGGAGTACCAGGATGATGGCGCAGGGCGGCAGTATGAAGAGAATCATCAGCAGGTATCCCCATATGGTATCCTTGATTATCTCGTTGCCGGCCAGGGAGATACTCAGGGAGCTATCAGCGGTAAGATTTTCCAGGATATCGATGACCTTATCGGCGGGGGCATCCACTTCGAGGCTGACAACGAGGATGCCGTTTTGCCTGTCTTCGGTAAGGAACTGGTCGGTCATGAAATATTTGGTGTCGATGAAGTCCCTGAGAGTATCGTACTGATTTTCGATATACGCTTCATCGACATTAACGACGCTGGTGCCGGCTATCAGCTCGGGCGGGATAAATCCCTGTACCGCAACCACACCGTCGATAGTCTCTATCTCGTTCTGGAGGTTGAATACCTCCAACAGGCTGTCTTTTTCGAGTAGTGAACCGTCCTTCTCGATAAGCACCGAAATAGTTTCGCCGGTCTCGTATTTAGCGTTAAGGGCATGATATTCATCCGCTTTCGGGTTTCCCTTGGAGAAAAAGGTCAGGAAATCCGCATCCAGGTTAAAGCGGAAGAAAGACGCCAGCGATACGAGGTTGATGATAATCACGAAGGCTATGATGATTTTCGAGTGGTCGTAGATGAAACCGGCGATTCTTTTCAACGGACTACCCCCTTCAGTAAAATCGTTTATTGTTTTTGGAGACCCTTGAGCACCAGGCTGGCAATTTCGTGAGCCAGCTTCTTATTGTCCATGCCGTGCAGCGGACTTTTTTCACCCTCGATTCTGTATAAAAGCATAAAGCCGATAACCATCCCGCCGACAGCCCGGGTTACCAGGGCGGGTTCGATATCCCGAAAGGCCCCCTCTTTAATTCTGGTAGCCACATAATTTCCCATTATATCCATAACTGGCTGGAATACCTGCTCGGTGTAGCTGCGGCGCAGCTCGGGGTCGCGCTGGACTTCCATGAGCAGGGGCATGAATCTGTCCACGTTAGTCAGGCCGAAGTTCAGGCGGTTCTCCATGATAGCCGTCATAAAGGCGGCATCACCCGCGGGATGCGGCTGCCTTATCACTGCGGTAAAAGGCTCGATGATGTACTTTCTGGTGATGGCGACCAGCAGTTCGCGCTTGCTCGGGTAGTAGTTATAGATGGTGCCCACGGCTATACCCGCCTCCCGCGCTATATCCGGAATAGTAGCCCGGTCATAGCCGAGTCTGGAGAAGACTGATAGGGCGGCCTCCAGAATTTGCTCCTGGCGGAGTTTGGTAATCTGTTTCTTCCTGTCTTCCCGGCTGGCCACTTTATGCCTTCCCGTATAGTTGAATGAACGTTCATTCATTATAAAACGGAAAGGTATATTTGTCAAGATGCAGATGGTAAAAAAACGATTAAGATTAAACGTACGGAAATGTACTTGATAAAATTCTCAAGTTTGGTAGGAATTGTAAGTTGTTTTTCAATAATATATGAGGTTTTAGCTTCAGCGTATATTGTCGCGTATACGCTGTAAAAAGATTTCTATATCTACGTTCGTTTTATCTTTTGCTTTACGCAGTCTGGGGCTGCCCTGCGTCAACCAGGCGAATGCATTCAGG
>CAYYVO010000251.1:0-3461 GCA_964475175.1 uncultured Dehalococcoidaceae bacterium
CGCCCTGGATGTGGGTATCTCGGTTTCCCGCGTCGGCAGCAAGGCCCAGACGCCGGCAATGAAAAATGTGGCCGGCCGGCTCAAGCTGGATATGGGCCAGTACCGGGAGGTAGCAGCATTCGCCCAGTTCGGCACGTCCGACCTTGATAAAGCTACTCAGGCACAGCTGGAAAGAGGCCAGCGTATCCAGGAGGTCCTCAAACAGTCCCAGTTCGTGCCGGTGCCGCTGGAGAACCAGGTCATGATTCTCTATGCCGTCATCAACGGCTTTATGAACGACATTCCGATAGATAAAATCAGCGCCTTCGAGGCTGACTTCTACCGGTTCATGGAGACCAATTACGCCGATGTCACCAAGACCATAGCCGGAACTAAAGAACTCGACGAAAAGAGTGAGGAGACCTTGAAAAAGGCCATCGAGGAGTTCAAGCAGGGATTTATAGCCACCTAAAGAGGGGATAAAGGGGAGGAAGCAAAAATGGAAAAAATGATAGCGTATTGCGGACTGGTTTGCACGGAATGTCCGACGTATATCGCCACGAAAAACGATGACGATAAAAAGCGGGAGGAGACCGCGGCGGATTGGAGTAAAAAATACGACGCCGACATCAAACCCACAGAAATCAACTGCGACGGCTGTATCCCCGATACGCCTAAAGGTTTGTACCACCCCAACGTCTGCGAAGTCAGATTGTGCGGGCAGGAGAAAGGTATTAAAAACTGCGCTTATTGCGAAGAATATATCTGCGAAAGGCTCGATGAATTTTACAAGGCGGAACCATTAGGTAAAAGTACTCTTGATGAAATTAGACAGGGGTTGTAGTAAGAAGCATGCCTGACGAACGTAAAATACGCCGCCGGATAAAGGGTATCCAGAACATCTCCAAGATTACCCGGGCGATGGAGATGATTGCCGCTTCTAAAATGAAGAAGGCTCAGGAACGCGGTCTGGCCGGACGCCCCTACTCCGAGAAAATAGAACAGGTCATCGCCGACCTGGCCGCTTTACCGGACGAAGGCACCAAGCACCCCCTTCTGACCCGACGGCCGGTTGAGAATATTGCGGTGGTTCACATCACACCAGACCGTGGTCTGTGCGGTGGACTTAACTCGAATTTAAACCGGGGGCTGGCCGGTTTTATCCTGGAACAGGAACCCAGTGTAAAAGTGATTGCCGTAGGGCGTAAAGGACGGGATGCCGCGGTGCGTTTCGCCAGTGATATGGTTGCTGAGTTCACCAACCTGGGTGACCATCCTTCCTTCCTGGACACCCTGCCGATATCCCAGATTATTATCGATGACTACTGTAATTGCGAAATAGACATGGTTTACGTATCCTATGCGCAATTTATCACCACCATGGTACAGACGCCGGCTATGAAGCAGCTGCTGCCGGTAGAACCGGCGGTGATACCGAAGGCGGAAAACGTAGACTATATTTATGAGCCTAACGCCCAGGCCGTGCTGGGCGGGCTGCTGCCCCGCTTCGTGGAGATGGAAATTTACCACGCCATTCTGGAATCGATTGCCAGCGAGCAGTCTGCCCGGATGGTGGCGATGAGGAATGCGACCGATAGCGCCAACGAGCTTCTCGGCGACCTTACCCTGCTTTACAACAAGGCAAGGCAGGAGAGGATTACCACGGAGCTCCTGGATATCACCGGAGGCGTTGTCGCTCTCGAAGGATAAAAATGTCATTCCAGCGAAAGCTGGAATCCAGGGGAGGGGAAAAGGGATGGATTCTGACCTGCGTCAGAATGACTTATATAAAGTGAGGTTACTATGGCAACAGGAAAAGTAACTCAGGTAATAGGAACGGTGGTGGATGTCGAGTTTCCGCCCGACGAACTGCCCGCGCTTTTTAACGCCATCGAAATTAATACCGAAGGCGGTAAAATCGTCCTCGAGGTGCAGAGCCACCTGGGCAACAACTGGGTTCAGTGCCTGGCACTTTCACCTACCGACGGCCTGGCACGCGGCACTGAAGTTATCGATACCGGTGCCGCCCTCAAGGTGCCGGTAGGCCGGAGTACGCTGGGCAGGCTCTTCGACGTGATGGGCACACCACTGGACAACCTGGGTGATGTTAAAGCAGAAGACAACTGGGAGATACACCGGCTGGCCCCAACATTCGAGGAGCAGGAAACGAGTACACAGGTGTTGGAAACGGGCCTCAAGGTTGTCGACCTGATAGTGCCGTTCACCAAGGGCGGTAAAATCGGCGCTTACGGCGGCGCGGGCGTGGGCAAGACCGTTATTATCCAGGAGCTTATCCGCAACATCGCCGCGGTGCACGGCGGCTTCTCCGTGTTTACCGGTATCGGGGAGCGTTCCCGCGAGGGCAACGACCTCTGGAATGAAATGAAGGAAGCCGGCGTCATGGATAAGATGGTCATGGTCTTCGGGCAGATGAACGAGCCCCCCGGCGTGCGTTTGAGAGTCGGACTTACCGGACTGACCATGGCGGAGTATTTCCGCGATATTGAGAACCAGGACGTACTACTATTTATCGATAATATCTACCGTTATACCCTGGCCGGCATGGAAGTATCGGCGCTGCTGGGGCGCATGCCCTCGGCGGTCGGTTACCAGCCGACACTGGCCACGGAGATGGGCGAGCTCCAGGAGAGGATTGCCTCCACCAAGAGAGGCTCCATTACTTCCTTCCAGGCCATCTACGTACCCGCCGATGACTATACCGACCCCGGCGTGGTGACCACCTTCGGGCATCTCGATGCCGTAGTCGCCCTGGAGAGGTCAATCGCCGAGCAGGGTCTTTACCCCGCGGTCGACCCCCTGACTTCAACCTCCCGCATCCTGGACCCCAATATCGTCGGCGAGGAGCACTACCGCGTTGCCCGCGAGGTGCAGCGGGTGCTCCAGAGGTACAAGGACCTGCAGGATATCATCGCCATCCTAGGTATCGAGGAGCTCAGTGAAGAGGACAAGCTTTCCGTCGCCAGGGCGCGGCGTATCCAGAGATTCCTCTCACAGCCGATGTTCGTTACCGAGGTCTTCACCGGACGTCCGGGTAAATACGTTAAGGTTGAGGACACCGTACGGGGATTCGCCGAAATCCTTGAAGGAAAATACGATAACCTGCCGGAGCAGGCGTTCTACATGGTGGGCGGCATCGAGGAAGTAGTGGAAGCCGCCGAAAAATTGGGGGCGGAGGCCAATGTCTAGCATCAAGCTTGATATCGTTACCGCCGAGCGCATCGTCTACTCCGAGAACGTGGATTTGGTTATCGCCCCGGGCGCCGAAGGGCAGCTGGGCATACTGCCGCATCACGCCCCCCTGATGACCATCCTGGATGCCGGGGAATTGGTGGTGCGCAGGGGTTCGGAGGAAGATACGCTGGCCATCTCCGGCGGCTTTCTGGAGGTGCGTCCCGACCGCATTATCGTCCTGGCTGATAGCGCCGAGAGGGCCGAGGAAATCGATTTGGAGCGCGCCGAGG
>CAYYVO010000252.1:0-3445 GCA_964475175.1 uncultured Dehalococcoidaceae bacterium
GCATATGGGAAACGTGGTCCGCATCATCAGAGGAGCCACCGGCAAAAGCCTGGTGCTTCTCGATGAGCTGGGCACGAGCACCGATCCCGCCGAAGGTTCTGCCCTGGCGCAGGCTGTGCTGCGGCATTTCCTTACCCGAGGTACACTGACCGTTGCCACCACCCACTACGGCGACCTCAAGGCCTTTGCCCACGCCACCCCCGGACTCGAGAACGCATCGCTGGAGTTCGACCCCATAACGCTGACGCCGACTTACCGCCTGACCATAGGCATTCCCGGAGGCAGCAACGCCATGGCCACGGCCGCCAGGCTCGGTATACCTGAGGAAATCATCGAAGACGCCCGCAGTATGTTGACGGAAGGCAGCCAGGAGCTGGAAAACCTGCTCGCCAACCTCATGACGGAACGACAGGATATTGCGACTCTTCAACGAGAGCTTAAGGTAGAGCGGGACGAATATACCCGGCGTAACGCCGAACTGGAGAAGGAACTCCAGAGACTCAAGACCGAGGAGCGAGACGCGATACAGGAAGCCCGGGATAAAATCGTTCGGGAGGCGGCGGAGCTGCATAAAGAAATCCGGCAGGCGGCCGCCGAACTCCGCAGGGAAAAGTCATCAGCGGCTATCCAGCAGGCCAGGCAGTCCCTGGCCGAAGTACGTGAGCAGCTGGACAGTGAGGTCTGGCAGCCGGAAGCCGGTGAAGTTATAGAAGCGGAAAGCGATATTATACAAATCGGGGATACGGTGAGGATAAAAGAAGCCGGCATGACGGCTACGGTACTTTCGATACTTGAGGAAACTCAAGAGGTCGAGGTGCAGGCGGGAAGGACCAAGATGCGACTCGGTCTGGACAGCGTCTTAAAAACAACGCCGTCGATAGACGTACCCCTGGCGGGAACTCAGCCGGTAGCCCGGGCAGTTCCACTGCAGCTGGACCTGCGTGGTAAGCGGGCCGACGAGGTGGAGGCAGAGCTTGATAGTTACCTCGATGATGCCGTGCATTCCGGCCTGATGGAAGTCCGCATTATCCATGGCATCGGCACCGGCACGGTACGCAGCATCGTCCGGGACCTGCTGGCGAAACATCCGCTGGCTAAATCTTTCAGGGTTGGAGAACGCGATGAAGGCGGCGATGGCGCCACTATCGTCCGGCTGTAGCAGGAATAACGGTATGGCATTGATATCTAGAAAACGCACGCTGAGCCGCAGCAAGACGCTGGAATTCCTCGATGGTTTGGCCGGGTCCGGTGGAGAAGCTCTGAGATTTTGCATACCACACAACTTGACCCATGCTGAAATTCATAATCATGTCAGGACGGTGCCAGCCCACCCGGATACATGCCAGGAAATTGCTGAAATTGCCGGGCGTTCCGCAACCGGTTCCGCCATTTTCTGGAGTCCGGAGGCGAAATACCTGGTCTTACCCCCGTTTCCCATTACCCAGAAAAACCTCACCGATTCTATTGCCATCGAGCACCTGCACTCACTGCTAAGTCATGACTATCTCCTGGCTATTATGCTGGTACGCCTGGGTTCGTATGCCGTAGGCGTTTGCCGGGGCGAGAAGCTGCTGAGCAGCAAGGTGGGCACCGGTCTGGTGCACATACGGCACCGCAAGGGCGGCTCATCGTCACAGCGTTTCGCGCGCCACCGGGACAAGCAGATAGAGTACTTCCTGACCCGCGTCTGCCAGCACGCCCGGGAGCACATCGAGCCGCATGTGAAGTCGCTGGACTATATCGTATACGGAGGCGCCCGCACCACGATACAGCTTTTACAGAAACATTGTCCCTTACTGGGAAATCTCAACAAACCTGAATTACCACCACTGCTGGATATACCGGAGCCGCGCCAGCCGGTGCTGGTATCCGCCGTAAGCCGCGCGTGGTCGAGTAACGTGATTGAATGGCGGGAGAATGATTGACTATTTGAATTAAGAAGCGGATGACATCACTTCTTTCAGCTGTTCAACCGCTGGCGGCAGCACCTCGCCAATGGCCTCGGAAAAGCGCAGGTGGGCTTGTTCGTCGTACGGGGTTTCTCCCTGGTTGAGGATGACCAGCTTAGCCCCCACCTCCAAAGCCACCCGGGGCATATCCGCAGCGGGATAGACCACCAGACTTGAGCCGACTACGATAAAAAGGTCGCATTTCTGCGAATGTTCATAAGATTCTGCGAGGTCTTTTTCGGGAAGTGACTGTCCGAAGTTAACTACTGTTGATACCAGCTTGCCGCCGCAGATGGGGCACTCTCTTTCCCCCTCCACCCTGTCCATTTTAAAGCCGCACTTCTCACAGCGCACCTTGGTAAGGTTACCGTGCAGCTCCGCGATTGTTTCCGGGTCGATTCCCGATTTCAAATGCAGGTTGTCCACGTTCTGAGAAATAAGGAAAGTCAGTTTGCCCAGCTTCTGGAGTTCGGCAATAGCCAGATGACCTGAGTTTGGTTCGGCGGCGGTGAAGTCCTGGTGTGGCGTTGAAAGGCCCTTGTCACGGCGCGTCCAGAGACCGTCCGGACCACGGAAATCACGCAGTCCCGATTCCGTGCTGATGCCGGCGCCCGTGAATACCACCGGATACTTCGACTCCAGCAGCCATTGAGCAAGGGTGTTTATTCTCTCTTTTAAATCAGACATTGTGATATAAGCTTACTTCTTGGACACCTTGTTCAATAATATATCTCGGATACCGTTGCGTCAATTCGGAGTTAATATTATGTCATCTTCTTAAAGGCCTTGCGGAACATGTCACGGTGATGCTTCTCCCTTTCAAAGGCAATGCGGAAAGACTCGGCAGCCTCGATTCTCCCCTCCTCTTCCGCCTCCTTGATAAACTTGGGGTACATCGACATTATTTCCAGGCTCTCACCTTCCGCCGCCTCTCTGAGGTTTTCCTTGGTAGTTCTCACCACGTCCATAGCCTTAAGGTGGCTCAGGGCATGAATAACCTCGGCGCCCGCCGCCTCCCGGAAAAGCTGGGCTACTTCAACAAAGCCGTCCTCCAACGCCCGGTGAGCGTAGGCAAGATACTCAATATTCGTCTGACTCTCGTCGGCAAAAGCAATTTTAAGGTTCTCATCTGTCTTCGACATCCGGCACCTCCCTTATTCAAACCTGTCTGTTATCTCGTAGACTTTACCCATCAGATTACCAGCTTTCAAATGTGCACAGCTGGAGCGGTCGCGGCAGTGTGTGCACTCTTCTGAACCAATAGTAACCTCTTTGAGCTTACCCTGACGCACCAGGAGTTCCAGCATTCCCTCCAGAGCGCTTTTATCCACGCCCAGTTGATGGCTCAATTCGTTCAGGTCAATCGGCCCTCCAGACTCTCTGAATGTCTTTAAAATCTCTGATAGCATTTCCTTATATTCTCTTCCCCATTTATTTACAGGAATAAACGACCGACCTGATATATGACAGTCGCCACCGCCCACCCCAGTACCAGC
>CAYYVO010000253.1:0-3435 GCA_964475175.1 uncultured Dehalococcoidaceae bacterium
CCCGCCTGAAATCTTCTCTTGCGGCCCGTTTAATCAGTTACAGAAGCGTATTTGTAAATAGGTTGACAAACGCCAGTTATAGTTTTAAAATGGTTCAAACCTATATTTGTTCATAATTCGGTTCGAGGAGGTGACTATAAGTCCTTAATTACTTACTGAATAAACGAGTGATCATGTGAAAAAGGAGTTTTTTATTATGAAGAAGTATTTGCTAATTCCTATAGCGATCATATTGGTAAGTATGCTGGTTTTTGGCAGTTGCGCTGAACCAGCCGAAGAACCAACACCAGCACCGACACCGGCACCCACTCCAGCACCTGCTCCGGCTGCGCCTACCAAGCTTGTGTTTAACAACTGGTTCCAGCCGCCGTCCATCAGCCCTATATCCGGGACTTTTGAGGAGTGGGCCAGAGAATTCGAGGAAAAAACCGGCGGAAGATACACCGTGGAAGTAGTCCACGGAGGGACTTTAGCCTCGGTACCGGAAGCCTTCGATGCCATTGACGGTGGCATCGCCGACATGGGCTGCTTTATCCCTCAGGACACCAACGTGCCCTTCCCCATGCAGAAAATATTGACCCTCCCCTGGTCTGCGGCTACGTGCACCGAAGCCACCAAAGCCCTGTACGACGTCTACAAAAAGGGCTACCTGGATACGGACTACGAAGACACAAATGTCAGGCTCATCTATATGTTCGCCAGCAGTTCCCAGGATGACCTGCTAACCGCAAAACCAATCAACGGCCTAGCCGATATGAAGGGCCTTAAAGTCGCCATGGGCGGTGGCACCAGGATTGATATCTTCAAAGACCTGGGGGCTGCCCCGGTCTTTTGCCCTGCACCCGATGTCTACTCCATGTTGCAGAAGGGCATCGTGGAGGGGTCGTTCTTTTCCGCATACGGCATCTACATGACCCACGAGGAAGAGTTCCTTTACTACCTGATTAACCCCATGCGGATGTTCCGCGTTTCCATGATGTTAGGTATCAACAAAGACGTTTACAATAGTTTATCCGATGATGCCAAGATGGTCATCGAAGAACTGGATAAGGATGCGAGATATTCCCTGAAGTGCGCCGCAGTCATGGATAGAGACTACAACCAGGTCATGGACCAGTATCTGGGCCCCGGCGGCGAGGGCACAGCTATTGACTGGAGCACCGAGGATATAGCCACACTGGATGAAATATGCTCCACTTACTTCGACAAGATTCTCGCCGAAACGGACGCCACGGGCCTACCTGCCTCGGAAATGGCAGAGGCGTACTACAACGCCCTTAAGGCTGCCGGCGTTGAGAACCCAGCTCACGGCTACGCGCCGTAAAGACAAACTATAAACAGAAGGTGCGGGGAGGGCTGTACCAACAGCTTTCCCCGCGCTTAACCATCAATCTAAATACTGGATAGTGTTACCGTGGTTCCTTTCTTCCTGTTTCGTGACACTAAGGCGGGAGATGCCCGAGTCAATTTTTAGCCGATACTCGGAAAAGTCCGGTACGAGGCTAGATGCGAAACAGTGAGCCCGGTACGCAGATCCGAAAATAATTCATAACAACAGGAGCCGGTGGATGCTGACAATATTAAAAAGACTGGACAGGGGAATCCGTTACGTTGAGAACATTCTTCTGGCTATCTGTGGCGTTATCTTCATGGGCATGATATTCCTCGGCACGGCTGATGTCTTTGGCAGATACGTATTTGACAGCCCGGTTATGGGCACACAGGAACTGATGCAGGTTATGATGGGCGCCATCGTCATGCTGGGATGGGCCTACACGCAGAAAGAGGATGGGCATGTCAAGGTAGAGCTCATCATGAACCTGTTCCCTCCCCGGTTAAAGAAGGTAATAAACCTGATAATGATGCTCCTGGCGCTGATTCTTTTTGCCACAATAGCAATGAAATCCTGGGGCATCGCCATGGCGAACATCGATAGACGTTTCCTGGTAATTGATTTTCCCTCGGGTCCTTTCTATTTCCTCGTCCCGGTAGGGGCTTTCTTCCTCTGCCTTGAGTTCATCGTAAATATATTCTATATTTCTGCCGGCATAAGGAGTGGAAAGAATAATGTCAACGCTTGAGATTAGCCTCATCGGTCTGGGCGCTTTCTTTTTCCTCATGCTACTCGGCATGCCGATAGCCTTCTCCTTTGCCCTGGTCGGTGGCATAGGCATCATAATGGTGAAGGGGCTGGCCCCCGGTTTAGCATTGTTAGGGAGTGCGCCGTTTACCTGGGCGACCAACTATAATCTTCTGGCCCTGCCCACATTCATCCTGATGGGGGAGTTCATCTATCATGCCGGGGTCAGTTCTCAGCTATATGAAGCCGGCTATAAATGGGTAGGCGGCTTCAGGGGCGGCCTGGCCATGTCCACGGAACTGGCTTCCACCGCCTTCGGGGCGTGCTGCGGCACCAGTCTGGCAGCTTCGGCGACGATGGGCACGGTAGCCTACCCTGAGATGATAAAGTATAAATACAGCCCTCGTCTGGCCTGTGGCGCAATAGCCGCGGGAGGCTCGCTGAGCAGCCTCATCCCTCCCAGCGCCCCTTTTATCGTTTACGGATTCATGACCAACACGTCAGTATCCAAGCTCTTCATCGGGGGCATCGTACCCGGTATTTTGCTATCGGCCGGTTTCATCCTGGCAATCATTATCATGTGCTGGCGTAACCCCGCGATGGGGCCGCCCGGCCCGCGCTTCCCATTGAAAGAAAGACTGAAATCGCTCGGCGGTGTCGGCGGGGCGCTTTTTATCTTCGTGGTTGTCATGGGCGGCCTTTTCGCCGGAATATTTACACCCTCCGAGGCCGGGACCATCGGCGCCTTCGGGGCTTTCGTCCTCATCATCATTATGCGCAGGCTGACCTGGTCCAATCTTAGAGCCGCCCTTAAGGGCGCCATCAAGAGCACCAGCTTCGTCCTGACGATCACCATCGGGGCTATGATATTCACCAATTTTCTCACCGTATCCGGCTTCTCCTCGATGTTTACCGGGTACGTCCTCGGGCTGGACTTCTCGCCCGGACTCCTCATGGTCTTTATCATCATCATGTTCATCATCCTCGGCTGCTTCATGGACGCCCTGGCCATGTTTATGCTCACGCTGCCCATTGTCTTTCCCATCGTTGTCGGCATGGGCTTTGACCCCGTGTGGTACGGCATCATCTCCACCATGCTCGGTGAGGTGGCCCTGATAACACCGCCGGTGGGCATGAACTCCTTTATCGTTCACGGAGTAACCGGCGTCCCACTGCCGGATGTTTTCCGTGGTATTCTCCCCTTCTTCATAATGATGTTCATCGCCATTATTTTGCTCTACTTCTTCCCCGAGATTGTTACTTTTCTGCCCGACATTATGAAGTAAGCCGGGTAAACAGGGCTAAATTACAAGCAATTAATAAATAGAGTGGTTTAGTTCATTTTAATTTGGTAA
>CAYYVO010000254.1:0-3425 GCA_964475175.1 uncultured Dehalococcoidaceae bacterium
CTTCAGAGGTCATAATTTGTACTGTCAAGTAACTTTTAAGAAATTATATACTTTTTTACCTCTTTTTAACAGCTTAAAATGTCCTGAACCGGTCATCTTTGATATAATATCGGCTTGTTGCATATGGTGGTCGTTCATAGAGAGGATGCCGTCCGGCTTCAAGACCCGGTGCAATTCAGCCAGAATATCTTCAAAGCGTTTTAGATGATGAAGGACGTCATACAGCAGTATCACGTCAATGCTGGTATCCGGCAGGCCGGTCGGGCCATCGGAGGAAAGGGTCTCAATATTGGTATGATTGTGTTTTGATATGAGCTTGTTGACAGCCTCTATTGCCAGTGGATTTACGTCCAGGGCGAAGATTTTTCCGGTTAGGCCTGTCAACCGGGCGGTGGGGAGGATATAGCCGCCCGGACCGCAGCCGAAGTCCAGCACTGCAGAGCCAGGTTTGATACCGGCTTCCCTGACCACATTCCTACGCGGCTTAATAAGGTCGCGGAATTTGAACATGAGGGTCATGAGTGTGAACCCGGAACCCTTCGGCGGTTTTTTCAATTGTTTCTCCCTGACATCTTTTATTTCGGCAGGCCGAGTTCCTGGCTAAACTGGAGATGCCGGATAATATCGGCGCGACCGAGAATCCCGGTGCATTGTCCTTCCCGCTTGATAATTACCTGGTTGATGTCGTGCTGTGCCAGCAGTTTCATAACGGTGTTCAGGTTATCTTCCGGCAATACGGTATAAAGAGGGTCGCTGGTCATGATTTGCGATACTTTGGTTTCCGCCCACCTGTTCTGGGGTATTTTCTTTACATCGTTTATCGTAGCGATGCCGATAAGCTGACCGTCCCGGCAGACGGGAACGGCACGTCCGAGCTGCCGGTTGAAGATGTCCCTGACCATCTCGGCTACAGTTGTTTCCGGGTCGATAGTGACCGAAGTAGGGCCCAGCAGTTCATTAACTTTAATATGGCTGAAACGTTCCCGCATAGTGACTTCCTTGCGGTTGGCGTCTGCGGCACTATTGAGAAACCAGCCGATGAAAGCAATCCATAGGCCCATAATAGGGCTATACCAGAATAAGATGATGCCGGCTAAAATCAAACCCCAGCCGATGAACTGTCCGATCCTGGCGGCGATATTAGTTGCCTTTATCAGGCTACCGGTGGTTCCCCAGATAATAGAACGCAGTACTCGCCCTCCATCCATGGGAAAACCGGGCAACAGGTTGAATATTCCCAGAACGAGGTTGACAAGGGCCAGATACCCGAGTACGGCTACTAGCGGGCTGGCTGTATCGGAGGGGAGTAAGGACAATCCCCAGAAAACCAGTGCCAGGACCAGGCTGGTCCCCGGTCCTACGATTGCCATGACGAACTCGATGCCCGGCTTTTCAGGCTCTTCTTCAAGGTTGCTGACTCCTCCCAGGATAAAGAGCGTAATGCTGTTTACAGGGATTCCTCTCCTGCGGGCAACCAGCGAATGCGCCAGCTCATGCAGCAGGACGGAGATAAAAAGCATCAACGCGGCGACGACACCGGTTATCCAGTAAGTGGCCGTATCCCAACCGGGGTATGACTGCGGGAAAAATCCCTGTGCCAGCGTCCAGCTGATGAAGATAAATATGAAAATCCACGTATAGTGAATCCCTATGTCAATACCTGCGATGCGAAAAAGCTTGAACGAACTTTTCACCGGTTACCTCCCTGTTTGTTGCGGAAACCTGTTATAATGTTACCACGCTAAAGCCTTCTTCGCCCACAATCTCGGTTAGTTTTACCTTTAATTCGGGAGTGTAGTCGGTCTGAATATTGGGCAGCTTAAGGGGGATGGCCTCGCCGCCGTTGAGAATATTCAATTTGACTTCATCACGTCCGGGGTAGTCCCTGAGGACGGCTACTATCCTGTTGAGGCTGGAGATGTCTCCTTCTTTATCAGAGGTCTGCTTGATGTTTATTATCAGACACTGCTTCTTCTCGGGAACTGGCGCCGTATTGACTATGACCTCCGGCGCCGACGCTTCGGCGGTGGTGGTCGCTTCACCCTCCTGGGGCGGTTCGTAGAAACGCGCACCGTCACAGTTTAACTGAACCTGGTCATCGCGGACTCTGACTTTTCCCTGTACGATAAGCTCGTTGCCTTCCTGCCAGAGCTCATCGGTCTCGGTATATACCTTGGGCCAGACCATGACCTCTACCTGACCGCTGAAGTCTTCCAGAATGGCGCTGGCAAAAGCGCGCCCGTCCTTCGTCAGGAGATAGCGGGTGGATATAACCCTGCCGGCGACGATTATGACCTGCCCGGCCAGCTCCTCGCTAATTTCACCGCAGAGTGGTGTATTGGGATTGGCATCCCTGATGACCGGACTGAATGGTTTTTCAGAGAAACCGACACCCATTAACTCCTTTTCCCATGATGCTTTTTCGCGGTCGGTTGTTTCGACATGCTCCAGGTCGAGGTCGGGCAGGGGAATGGCTGCTGTCTCTCCCCAGAGGTCGAACATGGTGGTCTGTCCTGTATCGCGGAGGTGCTGCTCACGCTGTGCCAGGGATAAAATACGGCCGACGCTGTTGAGGAGGGTACCGCGCTTTTCCAGTGTGTCCATTGCCCCGGCTTTTATCAGGCTTTCCATGACGCGGCGGTTGACGGACTGCATATTGCTACGACGGCACAAGTCTTCGACGGACTTGAATTCGCCGTTTTTTTCACGCTCATGAACAATCGGCTCGACGGACCCGGTGCCTACGTTTTTGATGGCGCCCAGGCCGAAGCGTATCGCCGGCTGACCGGCACCGTTCGTTTCGATAGAGAATTCTATCTGGCTGCGGTTGACATCCGGCGGCAGTACCTCGATATTCAGTCGGCGGCATTCGGCGACGGCATTACCTATTTTCTCCGTTTCCCCGGCATGAATGGTCAGGAATGCAGTGATATAGTCCGCCGGATAGTTGGCCTTAAGGTAGGCGGTCTGGTAAGCAATCAACGCGTAGCTTACGCTGTGGGCCTTGTTAAACGCATAACCGGCAAATGGCTCGATTAGCGCGAAAATATCATCGGCCAGCTCGGTGGAGTATCCTTCCTTTTTAGCGCCGCTGATAAAACTCCTTCTCTCCTTTTTCATAACCTCGGCATTCTTCTTGCCCATGGCTTTTCGGAAGATATCGGCCTGCCCCAACGAGTATCCGGCGAATTCCCGTACGATGAATAATACCTGGTCCTGGTAAACAATAACGCCGTAGGTCTCCTTCAGGATGTTCTCAAGGGCGGGGTGGGGGTAGCGTATGGGTTCGAGGCCGTGTTTGGACTTGATAAACCTGGGTATCTGCTCCAGAGGGCCGGGACGGTAAAGCGCTACCATGGCGGCGATATCACTAAAGGCGGTGGGCTTGAGCTCCTTGATGTAGCGGCGCATGCCGGCGCCTTCCA